>NZ_VWWM01000017.1:0-136908 GCF_011752945.1 Paraburkholderia sp. Cy-641 | reverse complement strand
TTTCGAGTACGCACACGCCAAGCTCGACGCCCTGCGCGGCGGCGCGCTGCTTCAGGCGGATCGCCGCCGACAGCCCGGCCGGGCCGCCGCCGACGATCACCACGTCGTATTCCATCGACTCGCGCGGCGGCCGATCTTCGAGCCTGCCCTGCATCTGCACCATATTTAAGATACCGAACTAAATTGCTTATTAAAAAAGATGGCGAATACCAATATCCAGTTCACGATCGCCTGTGCCGAACTTCGTCGTCGTGAAGCGGTGATTGCTGAGCCAGAACGCCGCGACGTACAGATTCGTGCGCTTCGATATGAAATAGCCGTAATCGGCGATGATGCCGGTAGCGTTGAACTGGTGCTGGTTCAAGTCGTTCTTGTGCTGATACGCGAGATAGAACTCATGCACAGCCGCGACGCGCTTGCTGAAACCGATCAGGAAATCACGACTGTTGGTCGTGCCCATGCCACGACTAATGCCGAAGCCGACATGCGCCGTTGCGAAGCCGAAGTCGTAGCGGCCAGTGATCAGATCATTGCGCGACGTATCGGTCGACGTTGAATTGTTGACCTGCTGGTGACCCCATTCGAACGTCGCCGGTCCGATCTTGTAGCTGAGCGAAAAGCCGAACTGCTGCGAATCGCCGATGCTGCCCGCCACATTGCCGAAGCCATATGCGACATTCGCCTTGAAGCCGTAGAAATCCGGGCTGTGGTAGATGATCTGGTTCGGCGCGCGCGTACCGCCCTTTTCGCCGGCCATCAATTGACCGGGCGACCCGCCGAACGCATTACCGAACGGTGTAAGCGGCGACAGCACCAGATAGATCGGGGTGAAATCGAGGCCAGCGGTGACCGTTCCGTAAGGGCTACTGATACCCACGTACGAAACGCGGCTGAATGCCGCATTAGCCGTATCGGTCTGGCCATTGTTGACAAGAATGCCGTCCTCGAGCTTGAAGATCACCGAGTAGCCACCGCCGAGCGCCTCCTCGCCCTTGATGCCCCAGCGGCTCACGTCCTGCACGCCGCTCGACATGTTGACACCCCAGCCCTTTGGTCCGCCCGATTCGAACACGATACCGGTGTCGACAATACCGTACAGCGTGACTGACGAAGACTGCGCGAACGCCGCGATCGGACTGAACGCGAGCGCTCCATATAAGAGTGACTTTTTCATTGTCCTGCTGTCTCCAGATCTGTTGTCGTTATCTATTGTTTTTCGAGTAACTTCTCACCGACGGAATGCGCTCAGATCGATCGCCTGATAACGCGCTTCCAGTTCCGCCTGTTTCTCCGCGCCCTCGCCATTTCTGCCAGGGCCGGGAATGATGTAGGGATCGTCGCGACGCGCCTGCTCGAATTCGTCCCAGGCCGCCATACCCTTTTCATTGAACGCCTTCATGAAATCGCCGAGCGCCGCCCAGATCACGTGGTGCGTGAAGCCTGGATACCATGCGAGATTGGTACCGAGTTCGAGGTGCTCTTGTGCGCTCAGATAGCGTGGCAATTTGCCCTTCATGAAGGAAAAGTGACCATCGACGCTCGCGCGGCACTGACGGATCTCCTCAAGCGAATGCGGCGACTCCAGTTGCACCCAGTCAACGCCCGCGGCTTCGCGATATGCGCGCAGACGCAAAATCGTATCGTCGAGGCTGCTGTTGGTCGCGTCGCGCGCATAGCACTGCGCCATGATCACGAAGCTCGGATCGAGTTCATCGCGCATCTCGACGGCGGCGCGATAGCGCGCCACCGCCTGCTCCACTGGCACAACCTCGATGCCAGCCGTCTGCGTGCGGCGCTTGCCTTCGAGCGGTTGATCGTCGATTCGCACGCCGGCGAGACCTGCGCGTATGCATTCACGCACCATTCGGCGTACGGCCATGATGCCGCCGTGTCCCGTGTCTCCATCCATGATCACGGGGAAGCGCACCGATTGCGCGATCCAGCCGGCAACCTGTACGCACTCCGGCATCGACAGTGAGCCGACGTCGGCAAGCCCCGTGTACGAACCGACCACACTGCCGGTACCGACGAAACCCGCTTCGCAACCGGTCTGATCCATGATGCGCGCGAGCGCGGCGGACGGCGGATGCAACACCGACAGCACTTTTTCCTTACGCGCCATCAACTGACGAAGGCGGCTTCCAGCGGTTTGAGCGTTCATATCCTGACGTAAGAAGGAAATCACGTTTATTTATACATGAGTATACACATGAATTCTTTACGGCAAACCTCGTGTATACACGGAGAACACAAGATGCGCCGGAAACCACCGAAACGGCAACCGCTGCTGCACTGAAATGATTGAAGCGCGCAAAAATACGTGTGTTCAGGCAGACTGTAGCGTTGCGATATCGACAACCGATGGTATTGAGCTTCGCTGCAGTGCAGCTTGTCTTCTCCGCTCGTGTATACACGCAAGCGACGCCACCTGTTTTGTCAACTCAAACGACAAAACGTCGTTTAGCCGTTAGATATTGCCGACAGCATCGAAAACAGCGGCGACAGGTCGTCGGCGCCTTCGATATCGTCGACGAAAGCGAGAATGCGATGCGCGGCCTGCGCGCCGAGCGCCGAAGCGGCGAGCCTCACGAACTTTGCACGGATCACGTCTGCGCCGAGCGGCCGTTGTGCGCTGCCGAGACGATGCTCGATCCGCACGTTCATCTCGCTGCCATCGACAAGTTGCGCGCTCACTTGCGCGGTATGGCGTTTTTCCGCACCACCCGCGTCAAGCGCCTGATCGTGATAAATCTCAATCTTGTCGATCAACGCGAGCACCGTCGGATCCGCGATGCGTTCCGGCCGGTATTGATCGACGAATGCGTCACCGTCGAGCAGCTTGACCGCCGCGGTGTAATAGCCGCTCATCTGCGCGGACACAACTTCCGTCGGCGTGTATGGCCAGCCGATATTCGTGAACCCCTTCTTGCTCAAACCGATGCGAAGACGCGCAAGGCGTTCGGCGGTAAGGCCGCGCTTCATCAGCGCATCAAGCGCATCGACGGTGGTGTGTGCGCTCGCACATGCGGCGTAGACCTTGAAGCCGACCTGCTTCGTTTCCCACCGCTCGCCGAGCCCATCGACGATCGTCGCGGGATCGAACTGGCCGCGCAGCGTGCTCATGAAGCCGCCGAACGGTGCCTCAATTGCAACATCGCTGCCGGTGAAACCGCGCTGTGCGAGATACGCGGCGATCACGCCACTTTGCGCCGCACGTCCAGCGTGAAAGCGCTTGGCCATTGCGCCCATGCGCGCCGCGTAGAGACCGGCGGCCTGAGTCGCGCCGATCGCGAGTGCATGCAGCGTAGCGCGCGCATCGAGCGCCAACACGTGTGCCACCGCGGCCGATGATGCAAGTGTACCGACCGTGCCCGTCACGTGATAGCCGCTCGTCGAATGCGTAAGGCCCGCACAGATGCCGACGCGGATGCCCGCTTCATAGCCGGTGATGACCGCCGTCAGCAACTGTGCGCCCGACGCGCGGCGCAACTCGGCGGTCGCAAGCACCGCAGGAATCGTCACCGAGCCGGGATGCAACGACGACGTGACGTGCACGTCGTCGACTTCAAAACCATGGATCGCGGTGCCATTGGCGAGCGCCGCGTCCGGCGCGCTCGCACGCGATGCACTGCCGAACAGCGTCGCGTCACGGCCACCGAATGCCGATGCAGTCTCGGCAGCCATCACGCCCCACGGTTGACGCGCGCCGTATAGCCCGCAGCCGAGCGCATCGATGAGGCACAGTTTCGCGTGCGCGACGACATCGGCGGGAATCGCCTCGAATCGCAACGCTGCCGTCCACGCGGCAAGCGCTTCAGTCACGCGCGTATCGCGCGTTGCGAGCGAGCTAGCCATGCTCATGCGACAACCTCTCTGGCAAGCGTCGTACGCTCGACCGCGCGTTCGTCGACCGTCACGCCGAAGCCGGGACCGCGCGGCACGTTCGCATGGCCGTCGCGCACAACGAAATCCGTTTCTCCGACCAACGGATCGGATCCCATCACCCCCAGCCCGAAGATGAATTCACCAGCAGGCATGACGCGCTTCGCGGGCCGGCTCGCGTAGAAATGCGCGCCCGCGGCCGCTTCCAGTTGCGACAGCACCGCGAGACCGCCGCAATTGATCTGCAGCGACACCGCCTCGGCAAGCGCGGCAATCTTGCGCGCCGTCGTGATGCCGCCATGCTTATAGAGCTTGATGCAGAGTACGTCGGCGGCTTTCGCGGCGATGATCGCGTGCGCGTCGGCGAGCGAGCAGCACGCCTCGTCGGCCATGAGCGGTACACCGTGCGCAGCGGCTCGGATACGCGCCATGCCGTCGAGATCGTGTTTCCCCACCGGCTGCTCGAGATAGTCGAGACCTGCGCCTGCGAGCGCGTTGAGCACGCGGAAGGTTTCGCTGACAGTCCAGCCTGTATTCGGGTCCATGCCGATCGTTATGTCGTCGCCAACTGTCTCGCGGACCGCGAGAAAATTCTCGACATCGCGCCGCCAGCCGTCGCGATGCCCCGCCTTCAGGCACAGCACACGAATGCCGAATTCGCCAATTGCACGCTCGGCATCGGCGATCATCTTCGACGGATCGTCGGCCATGCTCACAGACCATTCGAGTGGAATTCGCGGCTGACACAAACCACCGATCAGTTCATAGACCGGCAGATTCAGCGCCTTGCCGAGCGCGTCGTGAAACGCGTGATCGATCAATGCGCGTGCGTTGAAGTTCTGCGGCGCCGCTTCGTCGAAGATGATCTGCAACTGCTCGAGCTCGGTCAGACGCCGGCCGATCAAACGCGGGCCATACAGATCGCGCACCGCGGTAATGATGCTGCCGTACGTGTCGGCCATCGAATGATGCGGTGTGAGCGGGCGAATCTGCCCATAGCCAACGACGCCTTCCGCATGAATCTTCACCATCACCGGCTTGCCGAGCAGCGCGCCACTCGCGCCCGTGTCGTAGATGCCGGTGGATCGAAGGCGCTGCAGACGTACCGGCAAGTCGGTGACGATAACTTCGATTCGTTCAATGATCATCGTGAGCGACCTTTTCCTGAGGTGTCGATGGCGTGGCGAAACCCGGCGAAAACGGCGCGATCAACCGCCGCTGCCATTGGCGATCGAAACGAGTCCGTGGAATTTCGTCAGTTGACTCGCGAGAAACGACGCAAATTCCGGCCCGCTGCTGCCGACCGGCTCAGCGCCTTCGTTGACGATCTGCGCGCGCACCGATGCTTCGTTGACGGCCGCGTGCGCCGCAGCGGTCAACTTCTGTATGACGTCGGGTGGTGTGCCTTTCGGCGCGACGAGTCCGTACCACGTCAGCGCTTCGTAGCCGGGCACACCCGACTCCGCAACGGTGGGAATCTGCGGCGCGGAAGGCAGCCGCGTTCCGCTCGATACAGCCAGCGCCTTCAACTGGCCCTGTCTCACGAACGGCGTCGCGGACAGCACGCTGGCGAACTGAAACGCAACCTGCCCTGACATCACGTCGATAAGCGCGGGCCCGGCACCGCGATACGGCACATGCGTCATCTTCTGTTTCGACAGACTCGAAAACAGCACGCCGGCCAGGTGATCGGAACTGTCGGTGCCGCCCGACGCATAGGTGAGCGCGCCATGTTTCTGCGCAGCGAGCGCGAGCAGTGCCTTTACATCACCGACCTTCAGCAACGGGCTCGTCACCAGCAGAAACGGTGCGCGTACCAGCAGACTGACCGGCACCAGATCGGTCTGCGGATCGTAGGAGAGCTTCATGAAGCTCGGGTTGATCGCGTAGCTGCTCGACACGACGGCAAGCGTGTAGCCGTCCGCACGGCTATGCGCGACGACAGTCGACGCAATCGAACCCGCTGCGCCCGTGTGATTCTCGACGATGACGGACTGCCCGAGTTCGCGCGTCATGTTCTTCGCGACGAGACGCGCGATGATGTCCGTCGCACCGCCAGGTGATTCGCCAACGAGAATGCGGATCGGCTGGACCGGATAGCTGTTGTCCGCCGCTCGCGCCGTCGCACCGGCAATTAATGTAATCGACATCGCGGCGGCGAACCACACCGTCCTCAGACAACCACGGCTCCGACCAGGTTGGCAATCCATACGATCTGTCTCCACTTCGGGCAGTCGGGCTCGTCCAGGATGAGCAAGTCCGTGCTTTTTCAGGGAATACACGAAATACATATTGGATTCTTATATATCCACAAGTATACATTTGAATTCATAAGCGTAACCTGGCGTTTACAACTAGATGCGGTACCACCTCGAATTCCGGGTTCGAGCCACAGTTGGCATCCGATGCAGACCAGCCTCATCACCACAACTCGACAATGCCCATCACCCGATCGACAATGCTTTGCACCACGGTCGATCGGGCGAAACTCAAACGTCTATTCTTTAATGAAGCCGCCCCCCACGGCCTTCCACACTTTTTTCGACACCCCCTTGTCCATCAGCATGCGGCCCGCGCGTCATTGTGATGGCGGCCCGATTCGATTCGTCCGCCTCAACCCCATAACGGAGGCTCAAATGGAATACCTGTTGATGATCTACTCGGAAGAAAACGGCTGGAACAGAATGACCGACAGCGAGCGGCAGCAAGGCGTTGCCGCCTATCAGGCGTACACCGAATCGCTGAAGAAAGCGGGGGCGCTGGTGGGCGCCAACCGGCTGCAACACACGAGCACAGCTACCACGGTGCGGCTCGTCGACGGCAAGCCGCAGGTGCTCGACGGACCGTATTCCGATTCGAAGGAGCAACTCGCCGGCTACTATCTGATCGACGTACCCAACCTGGACGCGGCGATGACGTGGGCATCGCGCTGTCCCGGCGCGGCGCACGGCGTCATGGAAGTGCGCCCGGTCTGGACCGCGCCCTACGAAGCGCCCTCTGCATGAGTTCGTCCGCCGGCGGCCGTGGCGATGACGGCGCCGCGCGTTCGGTTGCCGAGGCGGTCGCGCGCCGCAGCTACGGCAAGCTCGTCGCCCTGCTGGCGATGCGCACGCGCGACGTCGCCGCGGCCGAGGATGCGCTTGCCGACGCATTCGCGGCCGCGCTCGCGGATTGGCCCGAGCACGGCTGCCCCGCGAATCCCGAAGCCTGGCTGATGACGGTCGCGCGCCGTCGGGCAATCGACGGCGCACGCCATCGCCGGACCGGCGACGAAGTCGCGAACCAGCTCCTGATCCTCGCCGACGAGATCGACGAGTGCGAAGCCGGCGCGTTACCCGACCGGCGGCTCGCCCTGCTGTTCGCGTGCACTCACCCTGCGCTCGAAGCCGCCATTCGCACGCCGCTGATGCTGCAAGTCGTGTTGGGCCTCGAAGCGAAGACGATCGCGTCCGCGTTCCTGATGTCGCCCGCCGCCATGAGCAAACGCCTCGTGCGGGCGAAAACCAAGATTCGCGAAGCGGGCATTCCATTCACGGTCCCCGAGCGCGAGGAATTGCCTGGCCGGCTCGCGGCGGTACTCGAAGCGGTCTATGCGGCGTATGCGGAAGGTTGGACGGACCCGCTCGGCGGCGATATCGAGCGGCGCGATCTCGCCGACGAAGCGTTCTATCTCGCGCAACTGCTGGTCGAGCTGCTGCCCGACGAACCGGAAGCGCTTGGTCTGCTCGCGCTGATGCTGTTTGCGCAGGCGCGGCGCAATGCGCGACGCGATGAGGCTGGCAACTACGTGCCGCTGTCGGCTCAGAACCCGGCAACATGGCACGCACCGATGATCGACACAGCGAACGCACTGCTGCGGCGAGCGAACGCGCTCAATGCAATCGGGCGCTTTCAGCTCGAGGCTGCACTGCAGTCGGCACATGTGCATCGCTGCCGGACGCGTCGCCCGAACTGGGATGAAATCGTTCAGCTCTACGATGGACTGCTCGCCATTGCAGCGTCGCCGGTGGTGGCAATCAATCGCGCGCTCGCGTTGGCGGAACGCGACGGCCCGCAGGCGGCGCTCGACGCGCTTGCGCCCTATGCGGACGATCCACGACTGGCCGACTACCAGCCCTACTGGGCCGCACGCGCCAATCTGCTCGCGCGTGTCGGTGCGACAGCGCAAGCACTCGACGCGTACGATCTGGCAATCGGTCTCGAGCGCGACCCGGCCGCGCGCCGGTTCCTGCAGGGTAAGAGAATGGAGCTTGCATCGACATGACCGGTCGTATCGGAACCGATCGGTCGGGCAGTCGGCGCCGTTGGTCCTCGCGTCATGGAGCGCGACGGCGGCGGCGGCGAGCGTTTTCCCCAAGGCTCTCTTACCGCTTCTGATGTCTCGACGGTCTTTCGCGAACCTTGCGACGATAGCGAGCTTGCCGTCATGAATACGCCCCGGTTACGACCGGGGCGCAGATACAGCGATCAATCAATCCAGCCGCAATACGACAACCGCTCAATCAATCAGCGGACCATCCTTCTTCATCCGTTGCCACGTCCTGATGCCGGGCAAGAACACGATCGCGAGAATCGCCACGACGATCTGAGGCCCAATCAGCTCGATCGTGCCGGCGAGACGGTAATCGGCGATGCCCGTCAGCCAGCCCGAAACCGGACCGGCGCCGCTCGCCACGAGATAGCCGATCGCGCCCGCAAAGCCGGTTGCGATCGCGACGCGATGGTTCGGCACCCCGTCCTGCGCTAGCGTATAGCCCATGAAATACAGCGTATTGAGGCCGACCCCGATGATAAAGACGACGACCATCGTCATGGCCTGCCCCGCCGGATGATTCAGGAGAACGTACAGGCCGATCGCATCGACGATGCCAAGCGTTGCGACGACCACCTGTCTGCCGTAGCGGTCGGCAATCCAGCCGAAAAGAGGCGAAACGAGACTCGTCAGCCCAAAGCCGAATCCGAACACGACACCGACAAAACCCACGCTCTTGTGCTGATACTGAATCAGGAATGTCGGCATGAGGCCGCTGAATTCCCAGTACGAAATCAGGTTCACCGCGTGAATAGCCAACCCCTTCCACATCGAGCCACGACGCGCGACGTCGAGGAACGCGGCGGCAGTCGTCTCGCTGTTGCGCTGCTTCGCCTGAGAAGCCGCCTTCGCCGCGGGCTGGTCGCGCCACATCTTCTTGAGCGTCAGCGCCATGACGATGAACATCACCACGGCGAGCACGATCGTGACCGCACCGAAGATCGACAGGCCGAGCCGCCAGCCGGTGTTCTCGTCGGAAGTCGCAATGATCTGGCTGAAGACGGTCGGGCCGATCACGGCGCCGGTCGCGAAGAAAAACCCGAGGCAGTTGTTCAGAAACGCGCGACGTTGCGGCAGTACCGATCCGGCGAACGAGTAGGCACTGATATTGAAGATGCCTTCGAACACGCCGAACAGCACGCGATACGACAGCGTCAACGGATAGTTGTACGCGAAATACGCGAGCAGCATCGACGTTGCCCCGGCACCCGCGGTCCCGATCAGCATCAGCGCGTTCATGCGTGGCGTGACCCCGGCCTTGCCGTGGCCCGCGTTCCACAATCCCGCGGGCACATCGATAAGCGCCTGGCCCAACAGAAAAATAGTCGCCAGCGTACCGACCTGCTGAACGCTAAAGCCAAGAGACTTGGCAATGCTGTGCAGGCCGATCGGAAACGCCGAGCGATTCATCGAGTAGATCAGATAGCCGATCCCGACTGTGACGAGTTGAACCAGAAAGATAGAGCGCGCAAGCCGCTGTACTTTTTGCGACTGCGGATCGTCGCCCGATGAAGCGTTGTCGGAACTGGCTGGCAGTTCGAACCGGCTGGTGGTCATGATAGTGCTCTCCTGTTAGCGGGTCGTTGCTGTCAGAACATATGGCGCATGCCGAATCGCACGAGCGCCTGGCGGGTGTTGGACGAGTCGCCCAGCAGCGAAATATTCGCGACGGCCGGCGCGCCGGTCGAGCTGGTTCCGCTGGCAATCTGGTAGGTCGCGGCAACGTAGAGGTCGGTGCGCTTCGAGAGCGAGTAGTCGGCGAGCGCGGAGAACTGATGGTAGGTCTGATCGCCGATATCGCCGGACACCGCATTGCCCTTCGTGTAGCTATACGCGGCCGAGACGAATGCCGCCGGCGAAAACCGGTACATGCCGTTGATTTCGACGTTGTTGAACGTTGCGGTCGCGCCGTTGAAATGGCCGATGTTTCCGTACTTCACGTTCGAATACAGCATGCCGATCGCAGCCGAGGCAAACGTGTACTGGCCGCCCGCCGCAACGACCTGCCATGAGGTGGCGGGCGCATTGCCGGTGAGGTAGCCCGAGTTGATCGAGCCGAAAGCCGTCGAGGTCGCCGGCGGCACCGCGTTGGCATTACCGTTCAGCACCGCGCCGGCATTCGACGGATTCCTGAAGAACTCGTACACCACGCCGAGTCCGAGCGGGCCGTTGTTGTAGCCGACACCGACCGTGTAGCCGCTGTTCTGCGAGACCGATCCCGCGACCCCGCCGAGCATGACGGTGCCGCCGAAGCGCAGCCCCGAAAAGCTCGGCGAAGCGTACTTGATCGAATTGTTCTGGCGATAGGTTCGCGCAGCGTTGTCGATGTCGCCGGGATGCGATGCGCCGCTGCCATAGGCGGCAAGGCCGAATCCGAACTGGCCCACGTAGTCGTTCACGCTGTCGTACTGGCGGCCGAGCGTCAGCGTGCCGAACCGGTTGCTCGACAGGCCGACGAATGCCTGACGGCCGAAGGCCGTTCCCCCTTGTGCGAACGCGCCCGTATTCAGATTGACACCCGACTCCAGAGTGAACACGGCAGCGAGACCGCCGCCGAGGTCTTCCTTGCCCTTGATGCCCCAGCGGCTTCCATACGGACCCGCAAGCGAATCGAGCGACCACTGGCGGCCGCCGACGTTGGTCGAACCCACCACATGCTTCGCGTTCGTGTTCAGCTGTATGGCCTCGTCGAGTACGCCATACAGCGTGACGGAACTTTGGGCGAACGCGGGCGCGGCGATCGTCGCTGCCGAAAGTGCGATGAATATCTTTTTCAATTCCAGTCTCCGATGGTTGTCCGGGCAAGCCCGCTTTTTTAATCTGTAATACTTATCGATATCTCTGTATTGGCGCATGCTGTATCGAGGGACGGCTGACCGGTGCCTCAGGAACCCGCCAGCCGCCCTTCCCTGCTCTCCGCTCAGAAGTGTCCGCTACGCGGACGCGGTTCGTAGGCCGCGCCGATCGTTTGCATCTCCTCCGCGGACAAAACGACGCCCACCGCGGCGAGTGCTTCGTCCACTTGCGGCAGCGTCGTTGCGCCGATAATCGGCGTTGCGGACGGCAGTTTGTTCAACACCCATGCGAGAGCGACCTGTGCGGGCGTCAGGCCGCGCGAGCGAGCCACCGCGTCCACCGCCGCGCCGACGGCGTGATCCGCCGCGCGTCCGTACCACTCCCACGTATAGCCATCGGTGCGCGCGCGTTCGGTCGAGTTGCGATCGCGCCGCGCCTCGCCGCACAGAAAGCCTCTCGCCATCGGGCTATACGGCAGCATCGCGACCCCTTCGTGGCGGCAAAGCGGTAGCAGTTCGCGCTCGTCCTCGCGCCATACCGCGTTGTAGTGGTTCTGCATCGACACGAAGCTCGCCTGTCCACGAAAACGCGCGCTGTAGAGCGACTTCGCGAACTGCCAGCACGGCATGTCCGCGGCGCCGACGTAGAGCACCTTGCCCGAGCGCACCAGGTGGTCGAGCGCGGCCATCATTTCGTCGATGTTCGTGGACTCGTCCCAGATGTGCGTCTGATACAGATCGATGTAGTCGGTCTTCAGGCGACGCAGCGACGCTTCCACCGCCTCGACGATGTGCTTGCGCGAATAGCCGCGCGCATTCGGCCCCTTGCCCATCGGGTTGCCGAATTTGGTGGCGATGACGAATTCGCTCCGGCTGCCGAACTCGCCGAGCAGCTCGCCGAGAATCCGCTCGCTGGCGCCGGCGGAATAGAAGTCGCAGGTATCGAAGAAGTTGATGCCGGCTTCGACGGCCCGGCGAACGAGCGGCCGCGCCTCGTCCGCGTCGAGCACCCACGAGCGCCACGCCTTGTCGCCGATACCCATCGCGCCGAAGCCGATGCGCGAAACCTTGAGGCTGCTGCTGCCGAAATTGATGTAGTCCATAGGTCGAAATACTCTCTTCGTGATCGGAATATCCTGGGTTCAACCGGCCTGGCGGCGACTGCGCTCCGAGGTGGGAACGCGCAGCGACACCAGCAGTTCGCCGAGCCGCGAGAAGGTCGACGCCTCCATCGTCACGCCGTGGCGAAGCGCCTGATCGAGCGCCTTGTCCATGTCGATGCGCTGGACCGCTTCGGTGTCAGCATCGGCGTCGCGAGAAACCGGCGCCGGATGCTTGCCGTCGCCCTGTACGATGCGCTCGACGGCAATGGCCACCCATCCGTTGTGGCCGGCCGTCGCATCGGAATGCAGTGCGAGAAACTGGCCGAGCCGCTCCATAAGCGAGGGCGTGCTCGCGGCTACGCCATCGTTCGATGCGTGTTCCATACCGGCGTACACGATGGGCTTGCGGCCCTCGCCATCCGGTTCGGCAACAACCGGCCTCTGCGCACCCGGTCCACTCATGCACAGCACCGCGCGATATCCGTGCAGCGCCGCGCGGCGCGCCAGATACGGCGCGAATTGCGCACCGTCCGTGCGGCTCACGATCATGAGCGCGCATCCCGAACGCGACGCCTCGCCACACGCGAGATCGACAAGACGCGGTCCGATCTGCAACAGCGACAAACCCGCGCCGTCGATCCGGTACTGGCCGTCCTCTTCATGCAGGACGCGCGGCCGCAACGCGGCGTTCAGCGTCGTCCCCTTGCTGTCGAGCAGATAGCGGTAGGCATCGCCGGACAGCGCTTCCGTCAGCAGGATCATCTCGGCGGCGTCGTCCGCCTGGCCGACCGAGAAGCCGCAGGCGCGCAACATCTCGGGCGTGGTGCGCGCGAGTTCCGGGTAGCTCAATCTCAATGTGCTCATCGCTCGTCCTCCTGCTGTCCGGCAACGCTGCCAGACAAAGCCACACGGGCACCTTGCGGCATGTGCGCGGATGCGGAAGCGCCGAGCAGGTCCTCCGGCAACACGGCGTTGAGAAGAAAGACGCCGCGCACCCATTGACGCGTGACCGGCTGCGACGTTTCGAGGCCGAACGTCGTGAGCAGGAAGCGGATCGCGTCCATCGGGAAGAACGACTGGCCGATCACGTTCTCGCGGATTTCCGAATACGGCAGCGTGGCGGCGAGCTGCATGCGGCTCGCAATGTGCACGAACTCGGGATGATCCAGCAGCACACGCGTCACCAGTTCATCGCGAGGCCGGCTGCGCAGCACGGTGCAGAATGCCTGCACGGCGCCCACCACGTCGACGAACGTTTCGTTCTCCACACCAGGGTCGATGGCGCGCTCGCCGCGCCGGTTCTCGCCGTTCTCGCCCGACTTGTACCAGAAGTACATGGCGGTCTCGGGCGCGCTCCGGTCGACGTCGAGCGCCCAGCAATAGCGCGTGTCCGCGATGTCGAGCAATTCGCCGACCGTCGCTTCGACGCGCTGCTGGCGAGTGATCTTCATGGTCGAGGGAATGACCGCTTCCATCGCCGCGGCAAAACGCGGATACAGCGCGACGAGATGCGCGACGAGCTGCCCGTGCGCCTCGTCGCTGCCAAGCGAGCGCGCCTTCGCGAGCAGTGCCCGCCAGGGCGACGCCGTTTGCCGAGTTTGCCGATCGTCGACGCTGCCGGTCGCGGCAAACCGCTCGGCCGCCGAGGCCAGCGTCGCGAGCGCACGCGCGATATCGGCATGCCGCTCCATTTCGTCGATGTCGCCGTCCGGCAGCGTTTCATAAAGGCGCGCGGAGCGCGTGAGGAGCGCGGCCAGCGTCGTTGCGTCCGCGCGTGCAGTCTGCGCGTCGCGCGTCAGCGCATAGGCGAGCGCCAGCTCGCGCCCCAGCGAAAACGCGCTCAGCCATGCGGGCCAGCGCACCAGCGTCGCCACCATGCCGAGCCCCGACGAATTGCCGACGCCCAGCACGAGCTTCGAACCCGGTTCGAGACGCGCCGCCGCGGCATTCCTGCTGCGCGCCTGCGCCTCGACCACGGTGAAGCTCGTGAGCCGCCACATGTACAGCGCGAACAGATCGACGTGGTACGGATAGGCGAGCGGATGATCCGGCGGCAGCGAAACCCATGCGCGCGTGCCGTGCCGACCGTTGGCGTAATAGCCCGCGTTGCGGATGATGTAGCCGCCGCCCTCGGCGAGATGGTCGAGTTCCGGCTGCTGGCCCGCTTCCAGGCGGCCGAGCACGTAGTCGTAAAAACGGTTGCTGCGATTCGCGACGGTCCAGCCGAGCGTGGACAGATTGGTCGTGCGGCCGCGCCACACCTTGCCGACGATTTCCTCGCGCTCGTGCTCGATTGCCGCGAGGTCCGCCGGCCCGTCGACGAGGATGCCGAGAAAGTCGAACGTCCACTCCGTGAACCGGCCGGGCCGGTCGATGCCGTCGCTCGCCTGCGAGAACGCCGCGAAATGAAACTGGTGTCCCGCCGCCGTGATCTCGTAGACGACGGTCCCTTCGCCATTCGCGTCGACATCGCACGACACGCACTCGATGCGCCAATGCTCGCGCTTCATGCGCTCGACGAGGCTGTGCGCGAAGCTCAGACTCGTGGCCTTGGCCGCGCGCATCGCGTGCGCGCTCATCACGTCGTCTTCGCTGCGCAATGCGCCGAGCACCCGGGCGCCGTCCGTCTCGCCGCATGCCGCGCTCACGAGGTCGCGAACGAACGGCGGAATCGGCCCCGAGAAGCGCTCGTCTGATTCCTGCTGATTATTCACGTTTGCTTCCATATCCCATGACTCTGATCGTTGGCCTCAACGCATCACGAACGGATCGGCAATCGGTTCGTCCGAAATGCGAAGCCAGACGGTCTTGGTGCGCGTGTATTCGAGAATCGATTCGATACCGCCTTCGCGTCCGTAGCCGCTTTCGCCATAGCCGCCGAACGGCGCGACCGGCGAGATGGCACGGTACGTGTTCACCCAGACGACGCCCGCGTGAATCGCCTTCATCATCCGGTGCGCGCGCGACAGGTCCCGCGTGAATACGCCGGCGGCCAGGCCGTACTCGGTGTCGTTGGCAAGACGCACGGCCTCTTCCTCGGTCTCGAATCCGAGCACGCTCAGCACCGGCCCGAACAGCTCCGTCTGCACGCTCGGGATCGCCGGGTTCGGGCAATCGACGATGGTCGGCTCGTAGTAATACCCGGCTTCCATCGACGCCGGGCGCTTGCCGCCCGTCAGCACGGCCGCGCCCGCCGCTTCGCTCGACGCGACAATCTGCTCGATCTTTTCGAGCTGGCGCGCGGTCGCGAGCGGCCCCATTTCGGTCGCCGCATCGTCGGGGGCGCCGATGCGAATCTGGCGTGCCTTCGCGACGAGCGCATTGAGGAACGCGTCGCGAATCTTCGCGTGGACGATGAGCCGCGAGCCCGCCACGCAGCTTTGCCCGGACGCGCCGAAGATGCCGGCCACCACGGCGTTCACGGTGCCGGCGATGTCGGCGTCGTCGAACACGACGACCGGCGATTTGCCGCCCAGTTCGAGCGAAGTCGCCGCGAGATTGGCCGCCGAGTTGCGCACGATGTGGCGGGCGGTTTCAGGACCGCCCGTGAAGGCGATCCGCGAGACAAGACGATGGCTCGTCAAGGCGCGGCCGCACGGTTCGCCGAAACCGGTCAGCACGTTCACGACGCCCGCGGGAAAACCGGCCTCGTGCACGAGCTTCGCGAATTCGAGCAGCGGCGCGGGCGCCTCTTCCGACGCCTTCAACACGACCGTGCAGCCGGCCGCCAGCGCGGGACCGAGCTTGACCGCGGCAAGGAACAGCTGCGAGTTCCACGGCACGATCGCCGCCACGACGCCGATCGGCTCGCGACGCGTCGTGACTTCCATGTCCGGCTTGTCGATCGGCAGCACCGCGCCTTCGAGCTTGTCGGCCGCCCCGCCGAAATAGCGGAAATACTCGGCGATATAGGCAATCTGCGCGCTCGTCTCGCGGATGATCTTGCCGGTGTCCGTCGTCTCGATCGAGGCGAGATGCGGTGCATTCTGCGCGAGCAGATCGCCGAGACGGATCAGCAGCTTGCCGCGCTGCGTCGCCGTGAGCTTCGCCCACGCGGGATCGCTCAATGCCGCATGCGCCGCCTGCACGGCCCGTTCGACGTCGTCCTGCGTCGCCGCGGGCATGGTCGCCCAGGGCTTGCCCGTCGCGGGGTTCACGCTCTCGAACGTTTCGCTGCCATTCTCGAAGCGTCCGTTGATGTATTGTTGGAATACGTCAGGCATCACACCTCCTTCGTTTCACGCGCGGCCGTCGGGCTGGACGCGGCGGCGGACGTCGCGCTCTGCCGCGGCGATTGGTCCAGAAACGCGCGGATCGCCCGGTTGACCTTTTGCGGCGACACCACGGCCATCATGTGCCGCTCGCCGTCCAGCGACTCGCTCACGCCACGCGGCGTGAGCCCCGCCATGCGCACCGACATCGCCGGCGACGAATTCGCGTCGAGCTCGCCGGTCAGGTACAGCGCCGGCATGTCGAGTTGCGGCAGCACGTCGACGTGCGCCCGGTCCGAACTCGCGAACACGCGATAAGCGCGCGCATAACCGTTCGCGTCGACGCCCGAGAGACACTTCAGGATCGCGTCCGCGGCCGGGCCGGGCTCGGGGCTCGTCGTGCCGAGCCAGCGCCCGAGCGTGACGTGCATGTCGGTGAGCGCGCCTTCCGGGCCGAGCGAGGTCGCGCGGTTCATCACCGCCTCGCGCTGCTCGGGCGTGCGCTCGAAAACGGCGTTCATGGCGATCAGGCGTCCAACCCGCTCCGGATGACGGCCCGCGAGGCCGATCGCGATCAGCGCGCCCATCGAATGCCCGACCACCGTCGCACGCTCGATACCGAGCGTGTGCAGCAAGCGCGCGGTCTGCTCGACGTAATCGTCGAGCGTGGCGTCCTCGCGCGGCATGCTGCTGCCGCCGTGGCCGAGAAAATCCAGCGCGATCACCGTATGGTCTTGTTCGAACTCCGCGATCTGCGGCGCCCAGATCGACGAATTCATGCCGACGCCGTGAATCAGGACGAGCGGCTCGCCGCTGCCGCTGACATGGTATGCGGTGCCGTCGAGCATGCGCTTGCCGTCACCCGGCTCTGTGTGACTAGCCATTCGACGACATCTCCTGAATGTCCTTGTAGCGGTCGCCGATGCGGTGATGCGGCCGGCCGCCGATCGACGCGCCAAGCGCGACCACGATCTCGTCCGGACCCGGCGCGTCGGTGATCGAGAATTGCACCGTGAGGTAATGCGAGCGCATGCCTTCGTCGTGCTTGTGCATGAGCGGAATCGTGATCGGGCAATTCGCCGGACCGCGCAGATTCGTGAACGCAAGATAGGACTTCGCGCCGACCGCCTCGCGATACTTGTTGCCGAAACGCAGCGTGTGGATCAGCGCCGATGCATGCTCCATCTCGCCGTTCAGGCCGACGATCGATGCCTTGCCATAGCCTTCCACGTTCTCCCCCGACCCCGTGATGTCGAGGATGCGCGACGTCAGCAACTCGCCGAGCACCGGGCCGATTTCGCGAATCTCCGGCCCGAGGTCCTCGACATAGCCGCGGCCCGCCCACGGATTGGTCAGCACGGCGGCGACGCCAACCAGCTTGAGCGGAACAGCCGCTTCGCGGCCGCCGTCGACGGTAATGTCTTCGAAAAAGGTCACTGTCTTGCGAATCAGTTTGTGCATCTTGACGCTCCAGATTGGTGGGATTCATCCCTGACATGGTTAAGCAGTACCGGCACTGCGCCGCGCAGCTGCGCGCCGGTCTTACGCCACACTCGACAAGAATATGCGATTCCATATTCTTGTAGCATCTATGTTGGTATACCATGCTATAGTCAATTGAAAACGCCGTGGGGAGTTTTCGACTAGGGAAGAACCCTGGGTAAGCTTCCTTGCTACGCGGGCAAGCGGCCTGCATGATGGATAACTGAAGCGGGCATGCCGCCGTACCGGGACAACGGAACAAGCTATGACGACTGAGAAAAAATCGCTGCGTATCGAACGCGAAGTGAAAACGCTCCGGCAACTCGCACTCGAGCGCATGCGCAACGCCATCTTGCAATCGCATTTTCTGCCGGGGGAACGACTGGTCGAACGACCGCTATGCGACGAACTCGGCGTGAGCAGAACCGTCGTGCGCGAAGTGCTGAGGCATCTGGAAACCGAGGGGCTGGTCGAGAACATTGCGAACCTCGGCCCCGTGGTCAAGAAGGTCGACCTCGACGAGGCCATCCAGATCTACGAGATTCGCGCGCTGCTCGAAGGCAGCGCGGCGCGCGCCTGCGCCGAAAAATCGACGCCGGAAATCGTCGCCTATCTCTCGCTGATACTCGATGCGGTACAGGAAGCGTTCCGCAACAAGGACTATGACAACGTCCTGCTGAAGGTCGGCCAGTTCTACGAGTACATGTTCGGGAGCGGCGGCAAGACGGTGGCGTGGAAGCTCGCGGAGACGCTGAACGCGCGCATCAACCAGCTGCGCGCACACACGATCCGCTCGCCGGGCCGCGACAAGGCGTCGTTCAAGGAAATGAAGAAACTGCTCGATGCGATCGAGGCCAAAGACGGCGCGGCGGCCGAACGGGCGTCCGTCGAACACGTCCAGGCGGTGATCCGCATCCTGGTGGACTCACAGTCCAAACGGGATGCCGCCGATGAACCGGCAGCCACCGACCTGCCCGCGCCTGCGCGGAGTCCCGCCAGGCCACGCCGCCAGAACGCGGCAGCCTGACCGAACGAATTGTCATTGTTCCATGGAGACTGGAATGTCAGAAAATCAGGTGGCCCTGCCGCCTTTGCGCGACCCTTCGCTGCTGCGCGAAGCCTGTTTCATAGCGGGCGAATGGCACGCCGGCGATGCCTCGTCGGCGATTGCCGTGACCAATCCCGCCAACGATCTGCTGATCGGCACAGTGCCGCGTCTTGGCGCAACCGAGGTCCGTCACTGCATCGAGTCCGCACGGACGGCGCTGCCGGCCTGGTCGGCGAAGACCGGCAAGGAACGCGCGGCCATTCTGCGGCGCTGGTACGAGCTCATGCTCGACAACCAGGACGACCTCGCCACCATCATGACATGCGAGCAGGGCAAACCGCTGGCCGAGAGCCGCGGCGAAATCCTCTATGCCGCCTCCTTTCTGGAGTGGTTTGCCGAGGAGGCCAAGCGCGTCTACGGCGATACGATTCCCGCGCATACGGCGGACCGCCGCATCGTCGTGCTCAAGCAGCCGATCGGCGTATGCGCGGCGATCACGCCGTGGAACTTCCCGGCCGCGATGCTCACGCGCAAGATCGGTCCCGCGCTGGCCGCCGGCTGCACGATCGTGCTCAAGCCCGCCAGCCAAACGCCCTTCTCCGCGCTCGCGCTGTGCGTGCTCGCCGAGCGCGCGGGCGTGCCGCGCGGCGTGCTCTCCTGCGTGACGGGCAACGCTGCCGCGATTGGCGACGAACTGTGCCGCAATCCGGTCGTGCGCAAGCTCTCGTTCACCGGCTCGACCGAAATCGGCAAGGTGCTGCTCGAGAAATGCGCGGCCACCGTCAAGAAAACGTCGATGGAACTGGGCGGCAACGCGCCGTTCATCGTTTTCGACGACGCGGATCTCGATGCGGCCGTCGCGGGCGCGATCGCCGCCAAGTTCCGCAACGCGGGGCAGACCTGTGTGTGCGTGAATCGCTTTTTCGTGCAGGACAGCGTCTACGATGCGTTCGTCGAGAAGCTCGGCGTGGCGGTTCGGGCGCTGACGGTCGGCAACGGCCTCGATGCCGCCACGAAGATCGGGCCGCTGATCGACGGCAACGCGGTGGCGAAAGTCCGCGAGCACGTCGACGATGCGCTCGCGCACGGTGCGTCGGTCGTCGTCGGCGGCAACGGTCATGCGGCGGGCGCGCAGTTCTTCGAGCCGACGGTGCTCGCGGACGCCACGCCGGCCATGAAGATTTTCCGCGAGGAAACGTTCGGCCCGGTTGCACCGGTGTTCCGCTTCACGAGCGAAGCAGAAGCGATTCGCCTTGCTAACGATACCGAGTTCGGCCTCGCATCGTATTTCTATGGTCGCGACATCGGCCGCATCTGGCGGGTTGCCGAAGCGCTCGAATACGGCATGGTCGGCATCAACGAAGGTCTGATCTCCACCGAGGTCGCGCCTTTCGGCGGCGTGAAGGAAAGCGGGCTCGGCCGTGAAGGATCGAAGTACGGGATCGACGATTATCTCGAGATGAAATACCTGTGCATGGGTGGGATCGCCTGAGGGGCGCTCACTGGCTACGGCAGTTGGGTGGATCTTTTTGATTTCCGTTTTGGCTGCTGATGTGCGGACAATGCCTGGCGTTTCCTGAGTTAGCTTCTGAATCAGGAAACGCCGGGTATACACAGCCGATTAATAACGAAGTTCTTCAAAGGGCCGGAAAAACAAGGTGCGATAAAGCCCCGTGTGCCCTGAATCGCGAGCCCTCGTTTTTCGGCTCTGCATCTGGCTCCGCATGAGCGCAGCCTCTCCAATTTCCATGTGAAAGCCGCGCCGCCTGTTCGCGCCGCCTCGTCAGGCGGCCCCCTTCGCCGCGGACCTGAACCCGTTCGCCAGTTCGCAGGCCAGCGCCATCATCACCAGACAGGCGGACACCAGGAAAAGCAGGCGATGGTTGCCGCCGCTTGCGTTGAATAGCGCCGAGAACGCGTAGCCGGAAACCGCCATGACCCCGGCCGACAGAATCGTCGCCCTGCTCCACGCAATGTTCTGTCGATGCGCATTCTTCGGCACCAGCTCATGAATGCGCGCCAACGCAAGCGGAACGATACCCGGCGCAAACGTGCCGATGACAACGGCACACACACCGAGTGCCGGCACGTTCCCCGTCAGATAAACACTCGCCAATGCGACGGCTTGCGCAAGCGATACCAGTCCGATGGCCGCCCGGGCACCCATCCGGTCCGCGAGAAAGCCATAGAGAGGCGGACCGGCAATGGCGCCTATCCCGTAGAGCACCCAGAAGATGGCGCCCTCATGCGTGCCCATGCCGAGCCCACGCGCGATGAAGTCGACCAGAAACACCATGGGCGCGACGACAGAAGCCGCCATCAACGCATATTGGGCGTACAGGAGATTGACGCGCCATCCGAAATGCGCGCGCGAGGCCCGACTGTCCGCGCCCCGAGCGGGCGTCTCCGACGAGAGGCGCGCCGACGGCCACGCGAACCAGCTCGCCGACGTCAGGATGGCCGAGACGATGGCGAGACCGATCCAGGTCTGGGCCAGCCCCAGTTTCAACAGCAGTGGAATCAGCGTTCCCGACCCTGCGATACCGAGCCCCAGACCGAGAAACACGGCACCGCTCGCCATGCCCCGGCTCGCCGGCGGCACGTGCGGAAGAATCGTGGCGGCGACCAGCACCATCACCACGCCGCCCGCGATGCCCGACAGGACTCGCCAGCCGAAGTACCAGCCGACCGACAACGGAAAGGCGCACGCGAGAAAGGTGGCCGTAATGATCAGCATCATCACGCGCAGCGTGCGCTCCTTGCCGAACCGGCTGCCCAACGGACGGGCCAGAAGCGCGCCGCACAGATAGCCCGCCAGATTGGCCGCGCCAAGATAGATCACGCTCGCGGTCGAAAACCAGTGCGCGCGAATGAGCTCCGGAATGAGCGGCGTAAAAGCGAAGCGGGCCAGCCCGATACTCACGAGGCTGGCGCATAGCCCCGCGAAGATATAGCGCGAGACGAGCCTTCGGTCGATCTGCGCCGGCGTGAGTGAACCTGTCATGGAAGTCATGAATGTGTCTTTGCAAGCGGAAGAAATCCGGCGGATAGCCAAGCCTCCACCAGTCTTTGACATCATCGTCAATTTTGACACTCTAGACAAACTTGACATCAACGTCAAGAATGAGATTAAATTCAGACTGGATACCGATTCACGACACGGAGCAAGACATGGCAGGCGTTCGCCAGTTCGACGAGGGCGCAGCCCTCGAAACGGCTCTTCCGCTCTTCTGGCAGAAGGGCTTTGCCGCGACGACGATGCAGGATCTCGCCGCCGCCACGGGGATCCAGCGGGGCTCGCTATACAACGCCTATGGCGATAAGGAAACGCTGTTCCTGCGCGTGTTCGATCTGTACCGGGAGCGCTTTCTGCAGCAAATCCGCCGGTCGCTCGATAAGCCGAAGGTCCGCGACGCGTTGCAGAGTTTCTTCGACTGCGTCATCACGTCGATGACGACGACCATCGCTGCGGATGCCCCCACGCGCGGCTGCCTCAGCACCAAGACCGCGGTCGAGACGCAGGACATGGATGCGCCGATACGCGAGGCGATCCAGTCGCTGCTCGATGACTTCGAGACGATTCTGCTGGAGCGGCTATCGAAGGTCGAAAAAACGGCGCACCTGCGGATTCCGGCCGCGGAAGCCGCGCGGCTGGTCCTGACGTTGACGCGCGGAATCGTGGTGATCGAACGGGTGTACCAGGACCCCAAGCGGCTGCGGCATACCGCCGATTCGCTGATCGAACTGCTGTTTGACAGCCGGCCCCGTCGTTGAAAAACCATTCCTGACTTTGCGCAGCACGCTCACACTCACGCTTATCGGGAATGAATGCCGGCTCTGACCGGAACCCTTGAGCGCGACAGGCCATCGATCATGCCGATGGCCGACGATGTGATATCTCCCCGCCGCATCAATCTTCAGCACATTCCGCACGCCGTGCACGGGTTCGCCGCTGTCCCGCGGCGGCGAACACGCATGGCGCCCGAGGCCCGCGATTTACCGCGCGGCCGCCGGGCACGCCACCCCCACGCCCAATAGCCCCGCACGACGGCGAGCAACGCACGTATCCGTATACGCGTTATACGGCCAATCGATCAATTTTTTCGGTTGATTCAACGAATTCAACCCGGTATTTCGATCATACGAGCGTCACGCGACAAATCTATTCTGCATGGACTCATCAGCCCTCTTCAAAAAGGACACCGCCATGCAACCCAGTCTACTGACCTCGAACGCGTCGCACCGTCAGTACCGCGGTCCGATTACCACTGCCATTTTCGATTGGGCCGGCACCGTGCTCGACTTCGGCTGCATTGCCCCGGTCGAGGCGTTCCGTCAGGTCTTCTCCGACGCCGGCGTGCCGGTCACGATCGCCGAAGCGCGCGCGCCGATGGGCGCGGCCAAGCGCGAGCACATCGCGCTGATCCTCAAGGAGGCCGACGTGCAGGCCCGCTGGCAGGCGCACACCGGCCACGCCTCGAACGAAGCCGACGTCGATGCGCTGTACAAGGAGTTCCTGCGTGTGGACGAAATCAACGTCGCGAAATACGCCGACCTGATCCCAGGCGCAATCGACACCATCGCGCATCTGCGCGCGCGCGGCATCGCGGTCGGCAGCACCACTGGCTATCCGCGCGAAGTCATGAAGAACCTGATTCCGCTCGCGGCCGAACGCAATTACAAGCCCGACTTCGTCAGCACGGTCAGCGACGTTGCACGCGGCCGGCCGTTCCCCGACATGATCCTCGCCAACGCACTCGCGCTCGCGACGCCGGATGTGCGCGGCGCCGTGGTAGTCGACGACAGCCCGACCGGCCTGCTGGCCGGCTTGGCCTCGGGCATGTGGGCGGTCGGCATCGCCGCGAGCGGCAACGAAGTGGGCCTGTCGCTCGCCGAGTGGACCGCGCTGAGCCCCGCCGAACAGCAGGCGCATCTGACGCCCGCGCGCGCGAAGCTCGAACGGACCGGCGCGCACTTCGTGATCGATACCATCGCCGATCTGCCGGCCGTGATCGACGCGATCGAGGCGCTGCTCGCCGCCGGAGAGCGTCCGTGAACAGCGCCTGGCAGTTCCACAACCCGGTTCGCGTGCGCTTCGGCGCCGCCTCGCTCGGCGAGATCGGCCAGGCCATCGCGGGCCGCCGCTACGTGATCGTCACCTATCCGGACGCGGTGTTCGCCGACCTCTCGGCGCGTATCGAGGCGATCGCCGGTCCCGCGCAATTGCGCATCGATTCGGTCGAGCCGAATCCGTCGGTCGGCATGCTGCGCCGCGCCTGCGAACAGCTCAAGGCGTTGCCGCAAGAAACCGAGGTGCTGGTCGCGCTCGGCGGCGGTTCGGTCATGGATTCGGCCAAGGTGCTGGCCGCCGGGCGCGGCGACTTCGACCCGGTCTACGCCTACCTGAGCGCGGGCGGCCCCGCAACGGCGAACCCGCTGCCGATCATCGCGATTCCGACCACCGCCGGCACCGGCAGCGAAGTGACCTGCTGGGCCACGGTCTGGGACCCGGACAATGCGCGCAAGCTGTCGCTGTCGCGCGAGGATCTGTACCCGGAAGCAGTCCTGATCGATCCCGAACTGATGGTCGGTCTGCCCGAAGGTCCGACGCTCGCGAGCGGTCTCGATGCGTTGGCCCATGCGCTCGAAAGTATCTGGAACGTGCACGCGAGCCCGGTCACGCGCGGCCTCGCGATCCATGCGGCACGCGAGATCATGGCCGCGTTGCCGCGTGTGATGGCGCATCCGTCCGACCTCGAGGCACGTGGCGCAATGGCACTCGGCGCGCTGCGCGCGGGTCTCGCGTTCTCGAATACGCGTACCGCGCTGGCTCACAACATCTCGTATGCGATCACGCTGTCGCACGGCGTCGCGCATGGCATCGCGTGCTCGTTCACGCTGCCGGCCGTGATGCAGGCTGCGCTCGGCACCGATCCGGCCTGCGACGCCGCGCTCGCCGAAATCTTCGGCGACACGCAAACCGCGCCCGCACGTCTCGCGGCCTTTCTCGACTCGCTCGGCGTCGCCACGCATCCGGGCTCGTACGGCCTCGCTGAAGGCGAATGGTACGCAATCGTCGATCAGGCGTTCGACGGCGCGCGCGGGCGCAACTTCATCGGCAACCGCAGCCACTTTCCGAAATTCGATTTCGCATCGGTTCCGCCGATTGCCCCCTCCAGGAGATTGTCTTGAGTACGCAACGTTCCATCTCGACCGATGCGCTCGCGCGCCTCGACAACATGCCGTGGACACGCTTCCACACGCTCATCATCGCTGCGCTCGGCGTGGGCTGGGCACTCGATTCGTTCGAGACCAACATCATCGGCAGCGTGTTCGGCGGCATCCAGTCGTACTGGCATCTAAGTTCGACACAGGGCTCGCTGGCCGTGAGCATCTGGGTGTTCGGCATGCTGGTCGGCGCGATCGCATTCGGCTATCTCGCCGACCGTTTCGGCCGCAAGCGCCTGTTCCTCGCGACGCTGCTCTGGTACGCGCTCTTCAGCGTTGCGACCGTGGTGTCGTGGAATTTCGATTCGTTCCTGTTCTTCCGCGCAATGACCGCGCTCGCGGTCGGCGGCGAATACTCGGCCGTCACCGCCACGATGGGCGAGTTCATCCCGCGCAAGCATCGTGGCCGGACCGATTCGCTGATCCTGTCGGGCTTTCCGCTCGGCGCGCTGATCGCAGCGGGCGTATCGTACTTCGTGCTGAATCACCTGCCGGCCAGCATCGCCTGGCGCGTCGGCTTCGGTCTGGGCACGACGATGGCGCTGATCTTCTTCTGGATTCGCCGCGTGGTGCCGGAATCGCCGCGCTGGCTGTTGCAGCAGGGTCGTGTCGAGGAAGCCGAGGCGATCGTCACGAGGATCGCAGCAGCCGCGCAGGGCCCCGATGCGCTGGCCGCTCAGCGCCGCTTTGAACCGACCACGATCGTGCCGGCCCATCCGATGTTCTGGCGCAACGTCGGCGAACTGCTCGGCAAGTACCGCGCGCCGTGCGGCCTCGCGAGCGCACTGAACTTCTCGCAGGCGGCGGTCGTGTATGGCGTGCTGTCGCTGATGGCGCTCGTCATCCTGCCGTACATGAAGGTGCCGGCCGGGTCGATGCCGATCTACTACGCGTACGGCAACCTCGCCGCGCTGCTCGGCGGGCTGACCGCGTCGTTTCTGGTCGAGGCCTGGGGCCGCCGCTCCTCGCTGTTCGTGAGCTATACCTTCACGCTGCTCTCGATCCTCGTGGTCTACATGGCGCACACGCTGGCGGGCATGGTGATCGGCTACTGCCTGATCCAGTTCGGCGTGACCTGGGCCTATATCTCGGCCTACGTGGTGTCCTCCGAAATCCTGCCGACGCGGTTGCGCGCTTCGGGTCTCGGCATCTCGGTGGCGGTCGGCCGCGTCGGCGCGATGATTACGCCGCTGCTGCTGACCAGCGCCTTCTCCTCGACCGGCACGCCGGCCGGCGCGCTGACCACGCTGTTCGTGATCGCGGCACCGGGGCCGGTTGCGGCCGCGCTCTGGTGGTGGAAAGGACGCGAAACACGCAATGTGTCGCTGGAGCAGGGCAGCCTGGATGCGTTGACCGCGGAAAACGGATTGCAGACGGTCGCGGCGGGCTGAGTGCGATGATGGGCCGGCGCTGCTTTCGCCGAGCCTTTATTCCCGATGTTCTGAAGAGCCGTGCGCTTTTGCGTGCGGCTCTTTTTTATCTGGAATCTTGACTATATTTCTGTGCAATACGCTGTGCAATGCGGCGGGACCTATCGGTCTATCGCGAACCGCTAGACCGACTCGCAAGACACTTCGGATAGAGCTTCCCGCTCCTCTCTCGCACTCGCGTTCGCTCTCGCGAACATAACGATCTCGCCGGCCATAATACGCAATTGCTCCGTCGCCGCGACATCGACACAGACGCCTTCGGCATTGAACAGCGTTTGCGACGTGTTCAGCATGACGCCGAGCGGCGTCGGCCATCCGCGCAGCGCATGCACGATCGAGCGCAGCGTCGCGAGCGTCGAAGCGCCCGCCTGAACGCCGCCTGCACAGGCAACGCACCCTACCGCACGCTGACTGAAATAGCTGCGCTCGTCGTCGCGCATGTCTTCCGTGTAGTCGAGCGCGTTCTTCACCAGTCCCGATACCGAGCCGTGATAGGCGGGCGAAGCGATGACCACCCCGTCGGCGCGCCGCAGCGCCTCCAGAAAACGCACGGCTTGCGGCGTGCGCTCCAGGGCTTCGGGTGAATACATCGGCATCACCAGTTCGGGACCGACGATGGCTTCCGTCGACGCACCGAGCCTTTGAGCTTCG
The DNA here is from genome assembly GCF_011752945.1 of Paraburkholderia sp. Cy-641. Taxonomy (NCBI): domain Bacteria; kingdom Pseudomonadati; phylum Pseudomonadota; class Betaproteobacteria; order Burkholderiales; family Burkholderiaceae; genus Paraburkholderia; species Paraburkholderia sp. Cy-641. Next base: position 109,766 of record NZ_VWWM01000017.1, on the reverse strand, counting down.
CGCAACACGGCGCGCACGACCCGCTCGGAACTCGACCCGTATCTGAGTGTGCCGCCTATGCCGACGATATGAGGAACGAATGGCTGCGTCATGATTTTCTCCAGATGGCAAAGCACGGGGTTCTCGTGGATGAACTCGCCATCAGACTTCAGCCAGGCGGGCTCGCTGCGCGAATTCCGCGGAGAAGTGCGGCGCCACTTCGCTCGCGAAGCGGCCAAGCCACTCGCGCCGGCGCTGCTGCGGGATACCCGGCGTTGCCGCCATCACGATCAGGTGATTGAAACCGACGTCGAGATATTCCTGCACGCGCTCACAGACCGTTGCCGGAGAACCGAACAGTTGCAGACGATTGAAGGGCCCGAGATTGTCAGGATTGCACATCGAGACACGGCGTTCGTGAACAGCCGCGAACGACTGATAGTCGGGAATCGACGGGAATCCGCCTTCATCCGGCCGGTAGTGCTCGACTTGCAGTTCGAACCAGCGCGGCATGTACTTGCGCGCGAGCGCCTCGGCTTCATCGTCGCTGTCCGCAATGATGCAACTGATGGCGACCGGCTTCGTCACGTCCACATCGCCGCCGCGTTGCAGCGTGACGTCATGCCAGGTGCTCAGCACCTTCCGCTGCACGGCCAGAGGCAGTGTACCGTTGGAAATCGGCGGCAAACCGAGTTCGGCAATCTTCGTCGCGCTATCAGGACTGCCAATCGCGCCGTAGAAGTTGATGTTCTCGCGTCGTGCATCCGGGCGCAGCCGCACTTCCAGCGGCACGCGCACATGCTGGCCTTCATAGGTGAACGGCTTGCCCGACAAGGCCAGATCGAGTACTTCCCAGACTTCCTGGAAGCGGGCCTTCGCATTCTCGAGCTTCAGGTCGAACGCATCGTATTCGAGCGGGGCGGCACCGCGGCCAAGGCCGAGATGGAGCGGCGCGTCGGACATCAGGCTCAGCATCGCGATCTCGCCCGCAAGCCGCACGGGGTTATGCCACGGCGTAACGAGCACCATCGTACCGAGCCCCAGACCCGGACAGCGCGACGCGATGTTCGACATCAGCATCAACGGGCTGGGCGTGGGGAAATAGCTCGAAAAGTGATGCTCCGGAGTCCATACCGTACGGAAACCCGCTTCGTAACCAAAACGGGCATCGTCGATCATGTGGCGATACAGTTCGAGATCGGGCGTCGGCTCGACGTCCGACGCGGCAATCATGAACCCAAATTCGACCTGCGAAGCTGACATCTGAAGTCTCCTCAATTAGATGTATTTACATATGTTATGTCATTAATCTTCGCTGTCAAGCAGATTCTCGCTCGCCGGGGGTGGGCCCCTTGCGGATCGTCAGGGCCGTGAAGGTCGTAATCAGGCCGAGGACGACGAGATAGGCGGCCACCGGCCAGTACGCGTGGGACCAGACGAGCAGCGAAGTGGCAATGAACGGCGACAATCCTCCGCTAAAGATTGCGGCGATCTCATGCCCCAGCGCGAGGCCCGAGTAGCGCATGCTCGTGCCGAAAAAGCTGCTGAACAACGTCGGCTGTGTCGCAACCAGCGCCGCGTAGCTGATCGTGTTGACGAGTAGAAACGCGAGCAGCGTCAAGGCCGGGCTGCCGGTGCTGACGAAATGGAAGAACGGATAGGCAAATGCCATCATCGTCAGGGTGCCGAACAGATAGATAGGACGACTGCCGATGCGATCGGAAAGCCGCCCCATCAATACGATCACGGGCAATTGCAAGACAAACGACAGGATCATCGCGCCGAGCACCTGCCCGTCGGGCACGTGCGCGAACTTCGCGAAGGTCAGCGAAAACGCGACGAAGACGTACGAGCTGCCGTTTTCCGCCACCCGCAGGCCCATGGCCGTCAGTACCGCTCGCGGATGCTCGCGCAGAACCTGCAGCACCGGCAGCTTCGCCCGGCCGCCGCGTGCGGCGAGTTCCCTGAACGCCTGGGTCTCGGGAACGAAACGGCGGATGTAAATGCCAAGGCAGAAAACCACGATGCTCGCGAGAAACGGCATACGCCATCCCCATGCGATGAAATCGGCTTCCGGCAGTTGCCGCACGAGCCATACCGCCGCGGCCGACAACAGGAAACCCAGACTCAGGCCGGCCTGCCCGTATGCAGAGAAGTAACCGACCTTGCCGGACGGCGCGCTTTCCGTAATCATCAGCACCGAGCCGCCCCACTCGCCGCCGGCCGCGAGCCCTTGCACGATCCGCAACGCAACCAGCAACATGGGCGCGAGGATGCCGACCTGGCTGTACGACGGAAGAAGCCCCATCAGAAACGTGGCGCTGCCCATCAACGTCAGCGTCCAGATCAGCGCGGCACGGCGCCCGTAGCGATCGCCGATGTGCGAGAAGATCACGCCGCCAAACGGGCGGGCCAGAAAGCCGACGGCAAAGCCGCCAAAAACACCCAGCGCAGCAACCAGCGGCTGCGTTCCTTTCGGAAAGAAAATCTGCCCGAACACCAGCGCGGCCGTGGTGCCATACAGAAAGAAGTCATACCATTCCAGGGCATTGCCGAGCGCGCTCGATATGACGATGCGTTGCAATGCACGCCCCTGCAGGGAAACGGACCGTTCCCTGCCTCCAGACAACGTTTCCGATACTTCCATACCAATCTCCAGATAACGGCGACCATGACGGCCGCCGTGGTTTGAGCCGGCAAATCAGAACCGCCTGCACACGACCGCCCGCGCGGCGGTTAACGCAACGATCGGGCAACGATCAGAACAGGTGTCGCATTCCGCCGAGCAGCAGCAGCTGGTTACGCGAACTCGATGGCGAGGCCTGGAAAATAACGGCCGGCGCCAGCGGCCCGTTGGACGCTCTCACATAATTCGCAAAGGCAAATACGTCCGTACGCTTCGACAGGAAATAGTCGACGCTGACCTGGCCCTGGTGCCAATGGGGATTCGCGCTGACACCCTGGTAGTTGCCGCTCGTGTAGAGCCACGCCGCGGAGACCGTCAAGGCCGGCGTGAGCTGGTAAAGACCGATCACGTCGAAGTTGTTCAGGTTGACGCCGCTATTGTCGAGATACGTGAAATGCACGTTCGAGTACATGCCGGCGACGCTCAATGCACTGAACCGGTAGAGCCCGCCCACTGCCGCCACCTCCTGATGCTTGACGCCGACCGTGCTGTTTAGCGGGCTCGTATGGAACAGCGCGAACGGCGCGCCGGCATAGTCGTCCGTCACCGCGCCGTTGGGATTGCCCACACCCGGCCGATCGAGATACAGATAGGCGGCCGCGAAGCGAAAACGGCCATTGTCATAACCCGCGCCGGCACTCCACGCCTGATTCTGCGAAAAATTGCCCGCGCTGTTACTGAACGCGTAGAGACCTTCGAAGGTCAACCCGCTGAAATTGGGGCTGACGTACTTCACCGAATTGCTGTAGCGAAAATTCCCTTCGACGTTGTCGCTATCCCCAAAGGTGGTTCCGAACCCGGGACCGAACGCCTGAGGTTCGTAGCGGTCCAGGTAGTCCCACATCATGTCGTACTGACGGCCGAAGGTCACGGTGCCGTAGCGGTCGCTGCCAAGGCCGACGAACGCTTGCCGCCCGAACATCCGGCCGCCCTGCCCGAGCGAGCCGTTGGTCGAGCTGAACCCGTTTTCGAGCTGGGCGACTGCGGCAAACCCGCCGCCGAGATCTTCGTGAATCTTCAATCCCCACCGGTTGTTCTGATTTGCACCACTGAACATCTGAACAGCACTTTTTCCGCCTTCGTTACTCACATACCCGATGCCAGTCGAGATGATGCCGTACAGCGTGACGCTGTTCTGCGCCCAGGCGCTCGTCGAGATCATCGAAATCGAATAAATTAAGATACCTAATTTAATTTTCACGAAGCATCCTTTTATGTCAGGAAAACGACGATTTAATTTAATGTGTCAGGAAACGCGAGAGGATCGGTTGAAAGCGGATTGCAGGAATTGCATCAGACTCAGATCGAATTGCTCCGGATTCTCGATGTTGGAAAGGTGACCCGATTCGGGAATCACCTTGAGCGTCGCGTTGGGAATGCTGGCGGCCAGTTCCTGCGCCAGCACAGGCGGCGTCAGCGTGTCGTACTCGCCGACCATGACGAGGGTGGGCGCGACGATCCGCGACAGGTCGCCGACGAAATCGTCGTTCAGATTGGCCTCGATGGTTTTCAGATAGCTGTCCGTACGCAGGATCGAAATGCTGGCGACCAGTTCATCGAGCGCGGCTTCCGTAATCTTCGGACCGGCAAGACCGCGCGCAACCGCCGGCGCGATGTCGGCCGGCGTCTTGCCCGCGAGAAGCGGTTGCGCGCGGGCAGCGAGAAAAGCCTCCCGTTCTTCCGGCGTGCGGGTGTCGCGCGTATCCGGACGCGTGTCGACCAGCGTCAACGAGGCAACGCGCTGCGGATACTGCAGCGTAAAGCGCTGCGCAATGCGCCCGCCGAGCGACAGCCCGACCAGATGCACGCGAGCCGCGCCACAGTGATCGATGAGCCGCAGGACATCGTGCGCGAAGTCGGTGATCGTCACCTTGCCGTCATAGTCGTCACTCGCGCCATAACCGCGAGCATCCCAACTGACCGCGTGCGCGAAGGTGCCGATCGAAACCAGTTGCCGATACCAGTTCGAACGGTTTCCACCGATACCGTGCAGAAACAGAACGAGTTCTCCTGTGCCTCGCTCCGAAAAAGCGATCCTCGGCGCGCCCGGCACGAATGTGACCGGCCACGCGGCGGGAGCGCCGCGCCAACCTGCTTCCCCCATTTTTGTCCCCATAATAGTTAGCATGACATCACGCCGAAGCGTGCCGATGTTGCATCAGCCGGCAGAAACATGGAAAATACATGTAATTTCATATGTATGTGAACACACCTTAGGCCACCAATTTCTGCATGTCAACGGGCCGCGCATAGCGTTGCGAAAAGACCGGCCGGAAACCACCAGCGGGATGTTTCCTCGAGGAGAAAAAGCAATGAATACGGCAAAGGGAAATCGTTCGAGCGGCAGAAAAAAGGAGAGCGGCGCGACGGCGGCGCCCCAAAGCACGGGGCCTCATTCATCACAGGAAAAGACAGGCCGCGCCGACATACCGCCCGACGCCTCGTACTTCACCGACCGCTTCGTGCCGTATCTGATCAACCACGCGGCCAGCCTGTTCAACCTGCAATTCAGGAAAGACCTGCGCAAGCTCGATATTTCGGTCATGCAATGGCGCGCGCTGGCCGTGCTGCACGGCGAGCCGGGATTGGCGCTGCGGGAAATCGTGGCGAAAACCGCGATCGACCAGCCGACGCTGAGCCGGGTCGTCGATCAATTGCACGAGCGCGGCTTGATCGAGCGCGCCGCGCGGGAATCGGACAGCCGATACCTGAGCCTGTCGCTCACCGCAAGCGGTGAGGATCTTTATCAGAACCTTTGGCAACTTGCATGGAAGCATTACCAAAGGGGGACGTCTCATCTGACGCCTGAGGAGACCGAGACGCTCATGATGTTGCTGAAGAAAACGATCAGCAGTCTTGAGGCAAATTGAATCGCACCGGTTTATTGCGGCTTGATCGGTCGTGAGTCGTGATTGCGCGCCGGCTGGAGAGCGAGGCGGATCGCTTCGTTCGCCAACACGCGGAATCGCACAACCAACCGAGTCCCGGGCAACGCCTTCTCTACCATTCACCACGGGCGATCAAGACATTGTTGGGCACCGCTCTTCGCGCTGTCTCCCGCCCGGCTTGACCGGCACATCATTCAAGCCTGCCCGCCCATCACGGCACCGGTTTTCCCGGAACCGAACATCAACTCCGATAGCGCGGCTGTCGCCTGCTGGATCGCCGATTCAATCGACGCGATCCCGTCATGCAGACAATTTCGTCGCTTGAGTCCGCGCGCTGCCCCCTTGCTGCCGGAGGCGTCTGATCTCTTCCTTCATGGCGCCCGCGACGGGCGACTCCCGCGCAGACTACCAGGACCCAACGCTTCGGATTCCAGAGTTATCTCTTTTGCCCGTCAAATTCGAAGCGCCTTTGCCCGCCTTCGTCAGTCCGGCACGCCCCCGCAGTTTCCGCATCCCCACCCAAGCGAACCGAACATCTAAGGGATACGCCTTATCCTTGTATGTATCCAAATTTGGATATAGTATTGAATACCAAACGCCGGGGGACGCTCCGGAGCCTACCTGTCCAGAGGAGTGTTCATGAGTAAATTGTCCGGCGCCGAAGCCATGGTGCGCATGCTGCAACTCAATGGCGTCAAACATATATTCGGACTGTGCGGCGACACCAGCCTGCCGTTCTACGACGCGCTTCACCGCCTCGATCACGGCATGCAGCACATTCTGACCCGCGACGAGCGTAGCGCCGCCTACATGGCGGACGGCTACGCCCGCGTCACCGGCAAGGTGGGCATATGCGAAGGCCCGAGCGGCGGCGGCGCCACGTATCTGCTGCCGGGACTCGTGGAAGCCAACGAGTCGTCGATTGCCGTCATCGGCATCACGTCCGACGTCTCGGTCGGCTCGCGCGGCCGCTATCCGCTGACCGAGCTCGACCAGAAAGCGCTATACCGTCCGCTCACCAAATGGAACACCACCATCGACCGCGTCGACCAGATTCCCGGCGCGGTGCGCGGCGCTTTCCGCGCAGCCACCACCGGCCGGCCGGGCGCGGCTCATCTATGCCTGCCGTACGACGTACAGAAACACGAAATGGATTACCCGGACCTGTGGGCCCAGCCGGGTCACGACCGCTTTCCGGCCATGCGCACCGCCCCGGCACGCGACGACCTGGTACGCGCCGCCGAACATCTGCTGTCAGCCCGCACCCCGGTGATACTCTGCGGCGGCGGCGTGGTCATCGCCGGTGCTTGCGCCGAGCTGCAAAAACTGGCGGAAGCGCTCAATGCGCCGGTCTGCACCACGGTAAGCGGCCAGGGAAGCCTCGCCGACACCCACCCGCTGAACGTCGGCGTCGTCGGTTCGAACGGCGGCGTGCTCGCCACCCGCGAGGTGCTGGCCGCCGCGGATGTCGTGCTCATCATCGGCTGCCGTGCCGGCTCGACTTCCACCGAACACTGGAAGGTGCCCAATGCGTCGGTGCCCATCCTGCATATCGATTCGGACCCGATGGTGGTCGGCACCAACTACCGCACCGAGGTCGGCATGGTGGGCGACGCTCTGCTGGCGCTGCAAATCCTCAACGAGGAAGTACGGGACCGTCTGCCGCAACGGCGCGGCGACACCAGCGACGGTCATGCGCTCGCGCGGGCGGCGCGGCACGCGAAGTCGGAAGCCTTCCTGCAGCTGGCCGCGTCGAACGACACGCCGATCAAGCCCGAGCGCGTGGTCGACGCACTGAACCGCCTGCTGCCCGACGACGCCATCGTGGTGGCCGACCCCGGCACCCCCTGCCCTTACTTCTCCGCCTATTTCTCGGCCGCGCACTCCGGCCGGCACTTCATCACCAATCGCGCGCACGGCGCGCTCGGCTTCTCGATGGCGGCCGGCGTCGGTGCGTCGATCGGGCGCCCGGGCTGCAAGGTCGTCTCGGTCATGGGCGACGGCAGTTTCGGCTTTACTGTCGGCGAACTGGAAACCGTGGTGCGCCACAAGGTACCGTTGCTGATGATCGTGTTCTCCAATTCCGTCTACGGCTGGATCAAGGCCAGCCAGAAAGCCGGCTACGAGGAGCGCTATTTCTCCGTGGACTTCGACCGCACCGACCATGCGCGCGTAGCCGCCGCCTATGGCGTCGCCTCATGGAAAGTCGAGGACCCCGGACAGCTCGATGCCGTGCTGCGCGCCGCCATCGCACATGGCGGACCGGCGCTGGTCGACATCATCACGCAGCCGCTCCAGGAAACCGCCGCGCCGGTCAGCCAGTGGATGGGCTGAGCGACGCACGGGCCACCGGAACATGAACAACGCAATCAGGACAGACAACCGGCCAATCGCCGTGCTCGGCGCCGGCGCGGTCGGCCTATGCGCCGCCGCCGCGCTGCACGAAGCCGGCTACGAGGTGGTCGTGATCGACCGTGCGGCGCCGGCACAGGGCGGCGCCTCGCTGGGCAACGCAGGCTGTATCAACCCGTCGTCGATCATTCCGGTCGCCATGCCGGGCGTGGTGCGGAAAGTGCCCGGCTGGCTGCTGCAGCCGGATGGTCCGCTGGTGCTGCGCGCCGCCTGGCTGCCGCGCATGCTGCCGTGGCTGACGAGCTTCGTGCGGGCGGGCAATGCCGCGACCGTCGAGGCCTCGGCCGCCGCCTTGCAACGCCTGCTGGCCGGCAACGTCGAAGCCTGGCAGGCGCTGGCAGCGCAAGCCGGCGCGCGGGACCTGCTGCACGATCGCGGCAACCTGGTGGTCTACTCGACCGCGGAAGGCCACGCGGCCGACCAGCGCGCGATACGCCTGCGAACCGATCACGGCATCGCCGTCGAGACGCTCGATACCGCCGCGCTGCGCGACCTGGAGCCCGACCTCGCACCGGTCTTCACGCGCGGCTATCTGATGCCCGGCAATGCGCACCTGACCGATCCGGGCGAGTTCCTGACCCGCATCGCCGACTGGCTGGCGACACGCGGCGTGGAGTTTCGCCGCGCGGAAATCTCCGGACTACGTAGCAATGGCTCCGCGGTCACGGAAGTCGTGCTGACCGGCGAGACGCTGCCCGTGCAAGCGGTGGTGATCGCGTTGGGTGCCTGGTCGGGTCCGCTTGCGCGAACGCTGGGAGACCGCGTGCTACTCGACACCGAACGCGGCTATCACGTCGAAACGCCGGAGACCGAGGCCGGTCCGCGCCTGCCGGTCATGTGGGGCGAAGGCAAGGTGGTGGTGACGCCCATGCACGGCCGGGTCCGCTGTGCCGGCACGGTCGAGCTGGCCGGTTTGCGCGCCGCGCCGGACTGGCGCCGCGCCGATCTGCTGGCCCGGCTGCTTGGCCGCATGTACCCACGGCTGACACCCGGCGCCGAACGCGACGGCAGCGCGCATATGGCACGCTGGCTGGGCTTTCGCCCCAGTACGCCGGATTCGCTGCCGGTGATCGGCCGCTCCCGCCGCCACGCCAATGCCGTCTATGCGTTCGGCCACGGTCACGTCGGCCTCACGGCCGCGCCGGTCACAGGCCGGCTCGTCGCGAGTCTGATCGCCGGCCGGCCGGCCGCCATCGACCTCGCCCCCTACTCGATCGACCGCTTCCGCTGAAGCACCGCCTCTTACCGACACGGAGTCACCCCATGTCCTCAGACAGACACGCTGTTTCTTCCGCCAGCACGGCCGAGCGGTTCTACCATGGCGGCAAATCCGTCTATGGCGCACCGCTCGGCATCCTGATGCTGGATGCACGCTTCCCGCGCATTCCGGGCGACATGGGCAATGCCACGACCTGGCCGTTCCCGGTGCTCTACAAGGTGGTCAAGGGTGCCTCGCCCGACCTCGTCGTGCTGCGCGAGGCAAGCGGCACGCTGGAACGCTTTATCGACGCCGCGCGCGAACTGGTGGATCTCGGCGCCGAAGGCATCACCACCAACTGCGGCTTCCTCGCGCTTTTCCAGCGCGAGCTCCAGCAAGCCGTACCGGTCCCGGTATTGACTTCCTCGCTGTTGCAGGTCGCCCAGGTCGGCCGCACGCTGGCGCCGGGCAAACGGGTGGGCATCGTGACGATCTCGTCGGCGACCCTCACGCAGCGCCATCTGAGCGCGGCCGGCGTGCCACCCGATACGCCGATCGCCGGCACCGACGAGGGCGCCGAGTTTTCGCGCGTCATCCTCGGCAACGAACTGACGCTCGATCGCGACCTGGCCGAGCGCGACGTCGTGACGGCCGCCATCACGCTGACGCGCAACCATCCGGACGTGGGCGCCATCGTACTGGAGTGCACCAATATGTGCCCGTACGCGAACGCGGTACGATGCGCGACCGGTTTGCCGGTGTTCGACATCTACAGCCTCGTCAGCTGGTTCCAGCTCGGCCTCGCGCCACGCCGGTTCTGAAGCGGCCAGCAAGTTGACCGGACGCCCGCGGCTCATTAATGTATACAGCTTTGGATAATGCCTGCGGGCACCTCACGTCATGCCGCGAACAGCCGCCCCTCGGGAAACGCCACCGGTCCGGGTCAATATTGCCGAGGACGTTTTCTGCCGTCTGCGGGACATGGCCATCCAGTACGAGTTGAAGCCCGGCGAACGGCTCAACGAAGTCGATCTGGCGGAACGTCTGGGCGTGAGCCGCACGCCTGTGCGCGAAGCGCTCTACCGGCTGGCCCAGGAAGGTTTTCTGGTCGAATCGGGCCGCGGCTACAGCCGTCGGCAACTGGACGTCAAGGAAACGCTGGATCTGTATGAAGCACGCTGTGCGATCGAGGCCGAATGCGCGCGGCTGGCCGCCGAGCGCGCGTCGGACGAAGCGCTCGACGAGATCGACGCGTTTCTCAAATCCAGTGCCGGCGTGCCGGCCGACACGTCGGCATCGCATCTGGTCGAACTGGACGAAGCGTTCCACGAGCGCATCGCGCGGGCGAGCGGCAATGCCGAGTTGATGCGCATCCTGATCAATCTCAATCACCGGATACGCTTCATCCGCTGGATCAATATGGAGAAGATCGGCCGCGACCACACCCAGGCCGAGCATCGCAAGATCCTTGCGGCACTGCGCAAACGCGACGCCGATGCGTGCGTGGCGCTGCTGCGCACTCATATTACGCACCGCACCGACCAGATCGTCGACGCCATCACCGCTGGCCTCGCGCGTATTTATCTACAGCAGCCATAGCGGCTGCGGCAGGCGGTAACGACCGTCATGGCCGCACGGCACGACGGCGCTCATCGCGTTCGGTGCATGCCTACCACGCCAGCGCATAGCTCGGCCGCCGCGGATCGGCACCGGCGGTCAACACCCCCCGCTCGGGATCGCTGACGATCATGCAGGCGCCGCCGGCCTTCCAGCCGAACTGCGGCCACCAGTCCACCCCGTGCCCGAGTTGAGCCAGCGCGTCGCCGGTTTGCGGCGGCAGCCGTGCCTCGAGCTTGATCTTGCGCGGCGTATACGCGTGCGGATCGGTCGTGAGGGGGAAGCCGTAAGTGGCAAAGCGCGGCGCTTCCACCGCCTGCTGCGGGTCCATGCCGAAATCGACGACGTTCAGGAAAGCCTGCAGCATGGCCTGGATCTGCACGTCGCCGCCCGGCGAACCGAACGGCAGCGCGCGGCGGCCACGCTCGCCGTGTACGTCGTCGGGATGCGCAGGGCCGAACGCGATCATCGGGCTCGGTGTGAGCCGGGGCCGCTTGCCGGGCGCCAGCACCGAGGGATGCCCCGGATCGGTCCACGACTGCGCGCCGCGGCTGGACGGCATCATGCCGGTGCCGGGAATGATCGGGCTCTCGCAGGTCGCGTCGCTCGGTGTGGCTGAAAACAGATTGCCGTGCCGATCCGCCACGCACACGTACGAGGTGTCCAGCGCGGACACGTCGACGCCGCTCTCCAGCGGCTGCGCCGCCGGCATGCCGTCGAACACCCGATCGGCGCGGATACGCGCGCGCAGGCGGCTGGTGTAGTCGTCCGACAGCAGCCGCTGCAGCGGCACGTCGACATAGCGCGGATCGCCGAAGTATCGCTCGCGATCGGCGAACGTCAGCTTGAGCGCCTCGACCACGGTGTGCACGTAGGCCGGGCTGTTGTGTCCCAGCGCGGCGAGATCCACGCCTTCGAGCACCTTGAGCGTCTGTCCCAGGATCGGCCCCTGGCACCATGGCGGGCAGCTATAGAGCTCGTATCCCTTGTAGCGGACCATGACGGGCCGCTCCACTTCCGCGTCGAACGACGCCAGATCTTCCGCCGCCAGCCAGCCGCCATGCTCGCGGTGATAGCTCAGCATGGCCGCGGCGATGTCGCCACGATAGAACGCGTCGTGCGCGGCGGCGAGACCATGCAGACGGCCACGGCCGGCCGCCCGCCGCTCCTCGTCGACCATGAACTGCAGCGTGCGCGCAAGATCGGCCTGCACGAACAGCTCGCCCACCGCCGGCGGACGACCGCCTGGAAGATAGATGCGCGCATTGGCCTCCCAGCGGCGGTAGCCGTCCTCGTGCTCGCGGATGGTTTCGGCCATCAGCGCATGCATGGCGAAACCATCGCGCGCGAAACCGATGGCGGCCTGCGCCACGTCGCCGAACGACAGCGTGCCGTAGTGCCGCAACGCGGTGATCCACGCCGCGGGCGCGGCCGGCACCACCGTCCGCAGCACCCCCGGGGGGATGCGCCCGCCATGCTCGCGCCGCAAATACTCTGCCGACGCCGCCCGTGGCCAGCCGCCCAGGCCCGCGATCGACACCACCTCGCGCCGCGCGGCCAGATAGATCAGGATCGGTGCAACCCCGGCCATGCTGACCAGATCGCTCTGCAACACACTCAATGCAATGCCGGCCGCGACGCCGGCATCGACCGCGTTGCCACCGCCTTCCAGCACGCGCATCGCCGCGTGCGCGGCACCATAGTGGCCGGCCACTACTGCATGACGCCGGCCCGTCACGGGCGGGCGATAACTATCGATCCCGCGTACGGCAGCAGCGGACGGAAGCTCGACGGTTGCCATGGGAAAACCCTCGGTTGCTATTGGATGTAATCGACACAATAATGTATCCAAACAACAATACATACATGGATACTAATTTACGCTGTTCGATACGTCAACTCGTGCAAGGGTAAAGGACATGCAATCAAACAACGGCGGAGCCTCTGCCGCAACCAGTCGTGCGCGTCTGAGAAGCATCGTCGTCTCGGCGACGATCGGCAATGCGCTGGAGTGGTACGACTTTCTGGTCTATGGCTACTTCGCCAGCGTCATCGCGAAAGTGTTCTTTCCGGTGCACGACGAGTGGGTGTCACTGCTGCTGTCGATCGGCACCTTCAGCGTCTCCTTCGTCACGCGGCCGGTCGGCGCCGTGGTGCTGGGTCTGTACGCGGACCGTCGCGGCCGCAAGGCGGCGCTCACGCTATCGATCTTCATGATGACCGCCGGCACGCTGGTGATCACGCTGATGCCCGGCTACAGCCGGATCGGCCTGTTCGCGCCGCTCGGCATCCTGTGCGCGCGCCTGCTCCAGGGCTTCGCGGTCGGCGGGGAATACGGCAGCGCCACCGCCTTCATGGTGGAACACAATCCGGACAAGCGCGGCTATGCCGCCAGCTGGATGTTCTCCAGCCAGGGCATGTCCACCATCCTTGCCGCCTCCATCGGCAGTGCGCTGACCGCCGCACTGAGCGCGGAGCAGTTGCAATCGTGGGGCTGGCGGGTACCCTTCGCACTGGGTCTGCTGATCGGACCGGTCGGTTACTACATCCGCCGTCGGCTGGAAGAATCGCCGGAATTTCTCGCCGTCCACGCACGCACGACACCGCGGTCGCGCACCGCCGGCAGCGGACAGACGGGCAAGCTGCTGATCGCTACCGGCATCGTGGCGCTCTCCACGGTGATGACCTATGTGCTGCAACTGTACATGCCGCTCTATGCCGTCAGGCAGTTGCACCTGCCGGCCGCGCAATCGCTCGGCATCGTGGCGCTCAACGGCTTCCTCCAGTTCGCGCTGTCGCCCGTCATGGGAGCGCTGTCGGATCGCGTCGGCCCCATACGCGTCATGCTGACTACCGCGATGGCAATGGCCGTCTCGGTCTATCCGATGTTTCTCTGGCTCAAATACCACCCGACCATGGCTTGGCTGCTCGGGCTGGAAGTGATCGCCGGACTGTACAAGGCGGGTTATTCCGGACCCATGCCGGCATTGGTATCGGAAATCTTTCCAGTCGAAACGCGCTCGACCGGCCTGTCGTTTTCCTACAGCCTCGGGGTCACGTTATTCGGCGGCTTCTCCCCCTTCTTCGTGACCTGGGTCATCGGCGTCACGGGCGACACGCTGGCACCGAGCTATTACGTGCTGATGGCGGCGCTGATCAGCGGCGCCGCGCTCTCAGCGGTGGGCTGGCGTCGCGGCGAATGGCCGTTCGGGCGCCGACGCCATGTGGCAAATGCGCGGATACGCTGATGCCGCCTGGGCGGCAAGGCGTGCAACGTGACGCAGGACGCTCTCCGCCCGGCGAGTCGATGCCCAGTCATGTCGACGATGTTTCGACATGGCTTAACGTCAACCGCCGAAACCGTTTCGCTAAAAATTTCTTCCAGATAATTAGTATGTCTAATTTATAGATATTTGAATAAGATTATTCAATTCCAGAAAGACGACAACTCAAGGAGACGCGAATGAAGATTCAAAAACTACCCGCAGTCGTTGCGTTAGCGACGATCGGATATAGCGCGCAAGCCTTTGCGCAGAGCAGTGTCACGCTCTACGGACTGATCGACGCCGGCATCAATTTCACGAGTAACGTGCAAACCGCACGGCCCGCCAGCGGTCCGCAAGGCAATCACCAATACTCGTTCCAGGATGGCGCGACGGGCGGTATTCGCGGTAGCCGATGGGGAATCAGGGGTGTCGAGGATCTGGGAGGTGGACTTAAGGCGGTATTCGTACTCGAAAACGGCTTCAGCATTGGAAACGGCGCCTTGGCGCAAGGTGGCGCGGAGTTCGGACGCCAGGCATTCGTCGGATTGCAAAGCTCATACGGCACCCTGACACTGGGACGTCAATATGACTCCGTGGTCGACTATACCCAGTTATTCCAGTCTGGAGCGCAATGGGCGGGATACATGGGTGCCCACGCCGGCGACGTCGACAACGCATTGAACACCCGACGCATCAACAATGCCGTGAAGTTCGCCAGCAACGATTATTCCGGGCTACGGTTCGGCGGTTTATACAGTTTCGGCGGGGTGCCCGGCAGTGTTTCCCGTAACCAGGTGTGGTCGTTGGGCGGCGGGTATACGCACGGTCCATTCGGACTTGGGATGGCCTACCTGAACGCTCGCAATCCAAACCTGGGGTTCTACGGCAGCAATCCCAATAACGGTACGACTGCCGCGAGCAACAATCTTGGCTCGCTGGGGTCGGCAACGACGCCGGAGTCCAATCCCATCTATGCCGGTTATGCATCGGCCTCCACGTTGCAGATCATCAGTGCAGCGGGTTCGTATCAGATCGGTAGCGCAACGCTGGGACTGACTTACTCAAACGTGCAGTTTCGCGGACTCGGCTCCACGAGCGGGCCGAATCCGCTTGGTTACACAGGCAATGCGCGGTTTAACAACGTCGAAGTGAACGGCAGATATCAGCTAACGCCTGCATGGCTCGCCGGCGTCGCCTATATCTATACGAATGCAAGCGGCGCCGAAAACCGGAGCGGAGCCTTGTATCACCAGCTGCAAGCAGGGTCCGACTATTTCCTGTCCAAGCGTACCGACGTGTATTTCATCGTCGTTTATCAGCATGCGAGTGGAACCGACTCGCTCGGTCAGCCGGCGGTTGCTTATCTGACCGGGCAAACGCCATCGGCAAGCAACCACCAGCTTGCGCTACGCATAGGGATTACGCACCGGTTCTGATTGTCGACCCCACTGCTTCAAAATTCCAGCCACTGCTGTCGTACGGAAACGCATGCCCGCCTATTGACTCTCGTTCGAGCGATTGATAGCATGGCTTCACTTTCAAAACGCCCTCCCGGTTCGCCGGGAGGGCGTTTCGTTTTGGTTCCGCCATCTGAATGGAACCCTGAAATGAAAGTACCCCTTGAAATCCGTCCGGGCTCGGACGCCGACCTCGGCTATGTACAGTACGGCCAGGGCCCGATTCATGTACTGGTCATGCATGACTGGCTCGGGGACCACGCCAGCTACGATGCAGTCATACCCTGGCTCGATGGTCATGCGTTCACCTACGTTTTCGCCGATTTGCGCGGCTACGGGCAATCCATCGCATTGACGGGTGAATTCACCCTGGAGGAAATTGCCACCGATTGCCTCATGCTCGCCGATCGGCTCGGTTGGCCGCACTTCCACGTAATCGGTCACTCGATGACCGGGATGATTACGCAGCGCCTCGCGGCAGACGCGCCTTCTCGCGTCATCAGCGCAATCGCCGTGTGTCCGGTTTCCGCTGCCGGAAACCGGTTGAGTCCGGAAGCCCTGACTTTCTTTGCCAGCACCGTAGAGGACGACAACGCCCTTCGGCGGTTATTCAAGTTCGTCTCCGGCGGGCTTTCCGACGAGTGGGTCGATAGCAAGGTGCAATATAACCGCGACACCGTAGCGCCAGCCTGCCGGAGGAAATACCTCGACATGCTGGTCACGGCAAATTTCGTCGACGACGTACGGGGACTCGAAACCCCTTTCCTGGTCATGATTGGCGACAAAGATCCGGGGCTCGATGCGCTGGCCATGCAGCGCACCTTTCTCGCATGGCATCCGAACGCGGAGCTGCACGTTATTCCTGACAGCGGCCATTACCCGATGCAGCAATGTCCGTCCTACTTCGCCACCGTCGTCGAAAGCTTCCTGAAGCGCCAAACCGCCTGACGGGCCCAGGCAACACCCGCGCGCGGCGTCACGCCGTCACGTCGCGCGCAATCGTTGCGTCGAGGTCCGCGAAAGGCAGAGACGCGGCGTTGTCTGTCGTGCGCGTTACGATTGCGCGCCCAACGGATACGGAAGACACGAAGGAATGTCCAAAGTCAGGGTGCCGGTCGCATCGTCAAGGCGAAAGTACGAGTACGTCCACGGCAATGCTTAAATATCCAAAATAGTGGACATCGGCGGAATGGACGAATCCGGACACCGCATGACGATGCTCATGTTTCGCACGATTCAAATGCCGCCCAATGACTTATCCTCCGGCTATACTCGGAGCCTCTCTCCTCCTCGCGTGGCCCGGTATGAAGCGTGTCTCCGTACGGCAATCCTCTGTTCATGGAAAGGGCGTTTTTGCGCTTCGGGCGATTTCCACGGGCGAGCGCATCTTCGAGTACAAAGGTCTGGTGACCTCGTGGCGGGAAGCCGCCCGCCACTACGCGAAACGCGAGGAGAGCGGGCACACGTTCCTGTTCGGCCTGTCCGACGGACGCGTGATCGACGGCGGCCGCGGCGGGAATGGCTCGCGGTGGCTCAATCACGCGTGCATGGCAAACTGTGAAGCCGCCGAAGAAGACGGTCGCGTCTACATTGACGCGATCCGCGACATTGCGCCAGGCGAGGAGCTGTTTATCGATTACTCGCTCGAAGTACCGCCCGAAGAAGCCGACGAGGCGCGCAACGATTACGCATGCCACTGCAACACCAAGGATTGCCGTGGCACGATGCTCAACCTGGCCTGAACCCGACCGATCTGTTTCGCCGCGCGCCTCGACCGGAAGGCGGCGGCGCGGAGCGTCCGCATGGTGCATGCATACACGTCCGCACATCAGCGCGATATAACGCCACCGCAACGCCACCGCAACGCCATCGCGCGAAGACCAGATTCACCCCTGCCTGGTCACCCGGCCAAACAGCAGCAGCGAGATACCGCCTAGCACGACAAACGCGCCCAACGTCGCGAAGCCGGGAATATACGAACCCGTCGACTGATACAGCATGCCCACCACGAAGCCGGCCATGGTGCCGCCACCGCCGGCGCCGATACCGTTGATGATGCCCGCGGCCGGACCCACGGCGTCCGGGTGCACGGTGCTTTGCACGATCGACCAGATGTTCGGCGAGAACGCGCTCGCATAAAACCCCAGCGAAAGCGTAATCAGGATCATCTTGGCCATCGCGCCGCCCACGAACGGGAGAGTCACGACGAGCAGGCCAGGAATGAGCAACCCGAGTCCGGCGATCAGGGTGCGCCGCTTCGTCCTGTCGCTCAGGCGTGAAAGCGGAATCGCCAGCACGACGGCGAACAGATAAGGGATGGAACTCGCGAATGCCTGTTCGAAGCCGGTAAAGCCGAGCGTCTTGACCGCGAGCGGAATCCACAGCGTGATGCCCCAGAACAGCGCCCCTTGCGTCAGGTAGCTGAACAACAGAAGCAGGAACGCGGGGCCGCCCAGCGAGGCGAGCGTCAACCGCTCTTTCTTCCCGGTCGAAACCGCGGGTTCGGGGAACGGCGCGGCGTCCTTGCGCGGCAAACGCCACAGATACAACGGCACGATAATCAGGAGTCCAAGCAGACCCGTGATATGAAACAGCGCGCGCCAGCCCAGCAGATCGTAGAACGGCGTCAGGATCATGAAGCCAAGACCGAGCGCCAGAAACTGACCGTAATACTGGATCAGGCTATTGGCGGTCGTCCGCTGCTCCGGGCTAAACCACGCTTTGGCGAAGCGCGATTGCTGCGGCCAGTAAATGCCTTCGGTCACGCCCAGCACGACGCGGCAAACGAGCAGCGTGGCGATCGAGCCCGTCGTGCCTACGACGAGCGTCGCAACCGACCAGATCGCCACGCAGGCGATCATGATCCACTTCGGATCGCGCCGGCGCGTCAACAGGCCGCCGAGAATGTTCGCAATCGTATAGCCGATCAGAAAGGCCGTCAGCGCCCAACTGGATACCTTCGCGAACTGCGGGCCATCGAAACCGAGATCCCGCGCCACGCCCGGCAGGCCGACCGACAGATTCGAGCGGTCGAGGTAAGCGACGAACAACCCGATCATCAAGGTGCCGCCAATCGACCACCACGGTGCCGGCACCGCCGCGCTCCCGCCTGACGGCTCCAGTCGCTGTGTTTGCATGCTGCTTCTCCTTCCCTTGTTGTAGCGCCTGATGCGCCGGTGCGCGTTGCCCGACCGCAGGCGCGAGCGGTCGCCAGGTCATCGGAATGCCTGGGAAATGGCGGATTGGAAATGAATCAGCGAACCCGAAATGCTTCGAGCGCGTCGCGGTCGATCTCGATGCCAAGGCCCGGACCGTCCGGAATAGCCATGCCGCCGCCCGAGTGCACGAGCGGCGTCTTGAGAATCGCCTGGCGGATCGGATGCTCGGTCTGGTCCAGTTCGAGAATCGGCTCGACCGGCTGCAGCGAGGTCGGCGTATGCGTCGGCAGCGTCGCCATCAGTTGCAGCGAGGCGGCGATGCCGATGCCCGTACCCCAGACGTGCGGGTTGTAGCGAATGCCGAAGGTTGCCGCCATGTCGGCGATCTTCTTGCATTCGCTGATACCGCCCGCGGCACACGTGTCCGGCTGCACGATATCGAGCGCGTGCGAGGCGAACACGTCGCGAAAACCGAGGCGGGTGAATTCGCACTCGCCGCCGGCAATCGGAATCGGCAGCGCGCGCTTCACCTCGCGATAGGCGTCGAGGTCTTCCGGGGGCACCGGTTCCTCGAACCAGCCGATATCCAGATGTTCGAGCTTGCGGCCCAACTGGATCGCCGCGACCGCGTCGTACGCATGATTCGCGTCGATCATCAGGCCGACTTCCGGCCCGATGGCCTCGCGCACGGCGTGCGCGGCGAGGACGTCGTCACGGATACCGAAGCCGACCTTCAGCTTGACGGCATGAAATCCCTCGCGGACATAGCCGGCCGCCTCTTCGGCGAGATACTCCAGCGGGTTGCCGCCTTCGCGCCGATACAGCCCCGTGGCATACGCCCGCACCGAATTGCGCAACGGGCCGCCGAGCAAGTCGTAGACCGGCACGCCGAAGTGCTTCCCCTTGATGTCCCACAGCGCAATGTCGATGCCGCTGAGCGCTTCGACCACGAGCCCCTTCTGGCCGTGATCGCGCAAATCGGCGTAAATCTGCTGCCACAACCGGTCCGTGTGCAGCGGATTCTGGTTCAGCAGCCAGCGCGACATGGCCTGCACGACGGCCGACGTCATGCGTGCCGGTCCATAACATTCCCCCCAGCCGGTCAGCCCGGTATCCGTTTCGATTTCGACCAGCATCGCGGTGCGGCCGGCGTACCAGGCGCGCGAATAAGCGAACGGCTGGGATAATGATGCTTCGAGAACATGGGTGCGAACGGCGCTGATTTTCATCTGGGCTCCTTGGCGAATTGATTGACTGGCATCGCCTCGGTACGGCAAGCCTAGATCGATGTATTAAATATTATTATATAATTCACTCACCTTTTAAGCGGGAAAACCCCAGGCCATGATGTTGAAAGGTCCCTTGCCCAAAACGCGCACCGAACAGGTAGTGGATGCGCTTGGGCGCGAAATCGTCTCCGGGAAGCTGGAGCCTGACAGTCCGCTGCCGGCAGAAGAGAACCTGCTGGCGCAGTACGGCGTGAGCCGGACGGTGCTGCGCGAAGCGCTGCAGGTTCTGGCCGCCAAAGGGCTGATCGAGTCGCGCCAGAAACGCGGCACGCTGGTGACAGCACCGCCGAACTGGCATCAGCTCGACCCGGCCGTGCTCGGCTGGCACAGCCAGCTCAGCGCAAACGCACCAGTGCTGGTGGATCTGATCGAAATGCGCCGGCTCGTCGAGCCGTCCGCGGCGGCCCTGGCGGCGACCCGCTCCGGACCGGAAGACAAGACGCGGCTCGCGTCGGCGTATGAAGCGATGGCCACGGGCGCGCACACCGACGACACCGAAGGCTTCATCAAAGCCGATCTGGAGTTCCACACGGCCATCCTGCTCGCCGCGCACAACCGCTTCCTGTTGCCGCTGGCCCATGCGATCCGCGCGACGATGCTGGCATCGCTGCATCTGACCAATTCGCGCGCGGAAGAAAACCACGCGATCTCATTGCCGCTTCACAAGGCGATTCTCGACGCCATTCTCGCGGGTGACGGGCCCGGCGCGCACCGCGCAATGCTCGAACATCTCGACGACACGGAAATGCGCAGGCTGCGCTCCGCGCAGCAGCAAACGGACGACGAGTAACGCCGCTGCGCCCACTGCCCGCTGCTCGAGGCGCGATGCGGCCGTGATGGTCTGATCGGCTTGCCCCTGCCGTTGTGCGAATCGCTGACGCAAATGCCGATACGCCTCACAATGCGGGGCACGCATTGGAAATGCCGCCGTATTGACGCGCACGCATCTTCCCGTTATCTCCCTCACCCTGGAGCGGTCCTATGCAAACAGCAGTCGGATTCATTGGTCTCGGCGTCATGGGCACGCCGATGGCGCTCAACCTCGTGCGGGCCGGCACGCCGCTCGTCGCCTGGAGCCGCTCCCAGGGACACTACGGCACGTTGCGCGACGCCGGTGCGCAAGTCGTCAAGGAAGCCGGCGAGGTCTTCGCGCAGTGCCGGACCGTGATCCTCATGCTCGCCAACGATCCCGCGATCGATGCCGTTCTTGGCCGCGGCACGCCGGCATTCGGCGCGCGCGTCGGCGGCCATACGATCGTCAACATGGGGACCACGTCGGCCGGATATTCCCAGGCGCTGGCGGCCGAGATCGAGGCGGCGGGCGGCCGTTACGTCGAGGCGCCCGTTTCGGGCTCGCGCAAGCCCGCCGAAGCGGGCCAGCTCGTCGTCATGCTCGCAGGCGCCGCCGCCGATGTCGAAGCAGTGCGTGCGCTCGTCAAGCCGCTGTGTCGCGACAGCTTCGTGTGCGGTGCGGTGCCGTCGGCCCTGACGATGAAACTCGCCGTCAATCTGTTTCTCATCACCATGGTCACGGGTTTGACCGAGGCCACACACTTCGCCGAGCGCCACGGCATCGATCTCGCGCAGTTCGCCAATGTGCTCAATGCCGGACCGATGGCCAGCGACGTATCGCGCGTGAAGCTGGACAAGCTGGCCACGCAGAACTTTTCGGTGCAGGCCGCCATCACCGACGTGCTGAAGAACAGTCGCCTCGTGGCCGAGGCCGCGAGAGACGCGAGTATTGCGTCGCCGCTGCTCGACCTCTGCCACGCGCTTTATGGCGAAACCGAAGCACTCGGCCACGGGCAACAGGACATGATCGCGGTCATCCGCGCGATCGAGCAGCGTACCGACCGCGGCACGCCGGCAAACCAGCCGTCCGGGCCGCAAAGCTGAGCACCGCGCGCGCCATCCGATAACGCGATGCATACGGCACCGGCGGCACTTACAGCCCCCGGAGCCTGACCCGGCATCGCGCAAGACCAAGCGGCCAGCCTTGCGGTTGCCGCCCGTGCTTGCCGGTCTCAGCCTCTCCCCGCGCGCGTTATCACCAGCCTTGCGCGCGCAGCCTCTCGAGAGAAGCGCGCAGGTCCTCGATCGGGCGCGCGCTGATAATCTCCAGCACCACGTCCCCCGCGAATTGCATATCCGCGAGTTGCCGGCGTATCGCCTCGAAGTCGATGTCGCCCGAACCGATCGGCGCATGCTGCCATTTGCCCTTGCCCGCATCCGAAAGATGCACGACCGCGACGCGCGGCGAGAGCAACGCGAGTCCGTCCACGGGGTCTTCTCCTATCGCGGCCGCGTTGGCGACGTCATAGAGCACGTCCACATTGCCGAAGTCGTGTCGGTCGAGAAACTGCGCAAGCGCCGCAGCCGTATCCAGCAGGCAGCCGGGAATGTTCTCGATCAGGATGCGCATGCCGAGCTCGCCCGCGCGATGCGCAAGCCGTTCGAGCGCTTGCGAGTACACCTGAAGAAGACGCTCGTCGGGCGGCGGCAGAAGCATATGCTTGCGGCCCGAGTTGATCGTGAGCCACTTCGCGTTCACCGCATGCGCCAGCGACATCGCCTGTTCGTAGGTCGCCATCGCGAACTCCACGGCAGCGGGCGTCGAGCTTGCGATATTGATGTCGCTGCTCGGCAGATCGACGGCGATCACGCGTGCGCCGCACGCATCGAGCGCACGCTGCAGCGGCGGCAACGCGGCCTGCCAGGTCCACGGGTCCAGATGCGGGGCCATCGCCATCAACTGGAAATCGCGAAAGCCAAGCTCAGAAAACGCAGCAATGGCGCCTGCCGCATCATGCGTCCATACAGTGCCGAAGGTATGCGCGCCCAATAACTTCATGTGATGTTCTCCCGGATAAGCTGGATCGTCAGGCGACGAGCGCCACGCGATAATGTTCGACTGTCCGACGCAGACCCTCGCGAACCGGCGTCAGAGGCAGCGCGCCGAGCACGTCCTCGCCGGTCGCGCCAATCGCCGTCGACAGACTGGGCATCGGCGGACCTTCCGCGCGAATGTCCGCCGCGGGATCGATGCGACGCAATTCGTCGATCACGTCGCTCATGTCGGTGCTATGCCCCGGCTGATTAACCACGTGAGCGCCATCGAAGCTGCGCAGTAGCGCACGCTCGTAGGCCGCCGCGACATCGCCGACGAACACGAGGCCCGAGCGTCCCGTATAGGGAATGACATACGGTTCGCCCCGCGCCACCGCGCGGCAGGCGAGCGTCGGGCCCGCCGTGAGTCCCGTCTCGCGACCGGGGCCGTAAATGACGAACGGGCGAAAGCCGATGCTCGCGATGCCGTGGTCGAGCCAATATGCGCGCGCCGATCCCTCGTTCGCGAGTTTGAACGCGCCATAGTGCGTGGTCGGAAAAGGCACCTCGGGATCATCGGGTCCGTAGACGCCGCCGCTGCTCGAATAGAGTACCTTGCGAATACCGGCCTGCCTCGCGGCCTCGAATACATTCAGCGTGCCGATGACGTTGACCACCGCGCCCAGCAGCGGATCGCTCTTGCAGGCGGGCGTCAGCAGTCCCGCCAGATGGATGACGTGATCGCAATCGCGCATCGCGGCGCGCACGTCTTCCGCGCGACGCACGTCGCCCACGCGCCAGTCGAGCGTTGCCGCCGACGCCCCGAGCACGGCGGTCGCGATGCTTCGATCGTCACGCCATTCCATCAGGCGCACGTCGATGCCGCGCGCGATGAGCGCGCGCACGATCCACGCCCCGAGGAAGCCGCCGCCGCCCGTAATCAGTACCTTCATGGAGTCGCTCCTTCGCTGTCCTTCTCTATTCCTTCGCTATCGTTCTGGAAACGCTCACGCGCGTCCGGTAGGGTCGCCCGCGCGCACCTTGTCGGAAACGGCATGCGCCACCGTCCCGCTACCGTGCTCCTGCTCGACGATGTAGCGGCGCAGCGTGAACGGCAATGCGCCCATCAGCACCGTCGTGCAGCCGAGAACAAACAGCGCGGTGCCGAAGCTGCCCGTGCTCTGCTTGAGCCAGCCGACCAGTACCGGGCCCACGTAACCCGTCAGATTGCCGAGCGAATTGACGAAGGCGAAACCGACCGCCACCGCATTGGTTCCCGCCAGCACGAGGCCGGTCATGGTCCAGAACGCGGGCTGCGTCGCGTTGACGCCGATGACGGCGAGCGTCAGCGCCGCGATGTTGAGCACCGGCTGATTCAGCGTGTATCCCGCGATAAAGAGACCCGCGGCCGCGACCCATCCGGCGATCGCGTAATGCCAGACGCGCTCGCGCTTGAAGTCGGAATGCAGTCCCCAGAACACGACTGCGATGCCGGCGAAGCCATAAGGAATCGATGCGACAAGGCCGGTCTGGAAGGTGGACAACCCGAAGCTCTTCACGAGTTGCGGCAGCCAGAAGTTCACGCCATTCGTGGCGAGGCCGTTCAATGCGAGCATCAGCACGACGCACAGCACCTTCGGATTCGAAATCGCCGCGAGCCAGCCGCCCTTGGCGTGCACCTTGGCGAGCGCACGCTCGCCGTCCAGCACCTCGATGAGCCAGGCGCGTTGATCGTTGCGCAGCCAACGCGCCTTGAGCGGGTTGTCCGCGAGATAGCGCATCGTCGCGATACCGAGAATCACGGCCGGCAATCCTTCGAGGACGAAAAGCCAGCGCCAGCCCGGCAAGCCGTGAGCGCCATCGAGAAGCGTCATGAGGCCGGTCGAAAGCGGTGCGCCGACGAAGCTCGCCACCGGAATGGCGAACATCAGAAAGCCGACCACGCGCGCGCGGTAGCGCATCGGAAACCAGTAGGTGAAGTACAGCATGAGCCCCGGATAGAAGCCCGCCTCGCCGAGCCCGAGAAGAAAGCGCAATACGTAGAAGGACGTGGCGCTATTCACGAAGGCCATCGCCACCGAAATCAGGCCCCAGCTGATCATGATGCGCGCCAGCCAGCGACGCGCGCCGAAGCGCTCCAGCATCATGTTGCTCGGTATCTCCGCGAGGAAATAACCGATGAAGAAAAGCCCCGCTCCCGTGCCGTACGCGACGTCGGAGAGTCCGAGATCGGTCTTCATGGTGATGGCGGCGAAGCTGACGTTCACCCGATCCAGGAACGCCACGAAAAACAGCAGTCCGACAAAGGGCGATATCTTGCGGATCACAACAGACATCGTTTCCCGCTGCAACGGGGAATCGTCGGTAGTGCGAAAACTTGCAGGGGTTGCTTTAGACATGGGTCTCCTCCTTTTTTCCGCTTGAAATCCTGAGCACCAGCTGCGCTCAGAAAAGCGTGTGCATGCGAAGTTCAGCGAGCGTGCGACAGCAATTGCGAAAGCCGGTAATCGGCCGCTTCGATATCGAGTAGTCCTTCCGTGCGCAACGCAGCGAGCACGCGTTCGCGCGCCGCCCCGAGTTCGTCGAGACCGAGACCCTCCACGATGACGACCGCATCGAATACGTCTTCCCGATTGGGGCCTTTCAGCTCGGTCTCTTTCGTGCGCACGCTCGTCACGTCGGCGACGTTCGAGCCGAGACGCACGCTAATCACACCGTCGATGGCCGCGATGTCGTACAGCGCGCCGGCGCAAACGCGCATGACGTCGTCACGGCGGCTTGCGTCGAGCGTCAGGCGATAGGTCGAGCACGCGCCGCCCACCCCATCGCCCATGCCCGCGGTCACCACGCAGGCGCCGCGAATGAAATTGCGGAAGACGGGATGCATGCGCTTCGACCATTCGGTCGGATCGTTCAGGCGCGCGAGATAGCCCGGCGAGCGGAAGGTTTCGATATGCGCGCCGTCGTACAGCGTGAAGCAGCCATGCTTCGGCAGCGACCAGTTGACGTAGCGGCGCGCGGCAAGAAAGCCCGGAATGCCGATGCGCTCCGGCATATGCTCGCGCGTATGCCAGCGCTCGAACGCCTGCGTCTCGCCTGTTTCGATGTCGTGCCAGATGGCAAGGAATGCGTGGCCCGCGGCCATGACGTGTCTCCTGTGTTGCCGGCCACGCACGATGCGCGCCGGATCGTATGGCGACACATTACTATGAACTTGATCGGTTATTATTTATCGATCTGATATCACATAAATAACCTGAAGATGAATAATGAACTTTATCTTCGCGATCTGCGCGTGCTTTGCGCGGTCGCCCGGCGTGGGAGCTTCATTGCGGCGGCGACCGAACTCGGCACCTCGCCGCCCTACGTCAGCAAGCGCATCGCCGCACTGGAAGCCATGTGGGGCGTACAGCTCTTTCATCGCACGACGCGGCGCGTCGCCGTGACGGAAGACGGCGATATCGCCTACAGCCGCGCGCGTCGCATTCTCGAGGAAGTGGTCGAGATGAACGACCTGCTCGCCGGCGGCGAGCGCGAACCGCGCGGCACCTTGCGGATCAGCACCAGCCTCCGGCTCGGACGGCTGCATGTCACGCCGATTCTCTCGATGCTGCGCGAGCGCCATACCGGACTCGAAATCTGGCTCGAACTCGTCGATCGGCGCGTGGACCTCGTCGGAGAGAACTTCGACCTCGACATCCGCGTGGGGGAAGTCCAGGAAGCGGCCGTCATTCCGCACAAGGTGTCCGAGAGTACGCGCGTACTGTGTGCCTCGCCGAGCTATGTCGAGAAGCACGGAGCGCCCAAATCGCTGCCCGACCTGGTCCAGCACGACTGCCTGGCATTTCGCGATCGTCAGCAGGCATTCGGCGTGTGGCAACTGAACGGGCCGAACGGCGCGGAGTTCGTGAAGGTGACGGGGCCGATGGCGTCGAACCAGAGCGACATCGTGCGCGAATGGGCGCACGACGGACACGGCATCATCATGGCATCCGAGTGGGATGTCGCCGAGAGCATCGAGTCGGGCGCGCTCGTGCGCATCCTTCCCGATTACTCGCGCCCGGCCGACGTATGGGCCGTGTCGACCGCACGTTCTTCGGCTTCGGCAAAGGTGCGCGTGGCGATCGAGTTTCTGCGCCAGCAACTGGCTGCCGGCCCGTTTGCGCTGCGAAGGCTATAGGCTTGATGGCGAGTGTGCCGATCGATATCGTCCCGGCGGCGGGTTGCGCTGCCTCCACGTTCATCCCAGCCGTCGCGCCTGCCTTGCTGCTCCGCCTGCGTCGCTGGTGGTGCGAAGTCTCCGGCTATTGGATGATTGGAATGACGTAACGCTCCGGCGTCAGTCTTCGCCCCGATTTTGAGCGAGGCGATGATGACAAAGGAGTTGAGAGAGCAAGATCGATGTCGAAGAAGACAGCACTGTCGGCAATGGTAGCTTGACGTGTAGCACCAGTCGGCCCATTGTCTGGCAGGGTAATGTCTTCGCTTTAAACGCAAGCCCGAAGCAGAGACTATGCTGCGGGCGATGCGCCGCTGTTTCGGCGCATCGCCAAGGTTCATTCCGCACGCCGACGCTTAGTCATACTCCTTCCTGGCTACTGTCGCCAAAAGCAAAACCGGGTGTTACAAAAAACCGGCATCTTGCAGATTGCTTATGGCCGTTTCATCCACCCGTCGGCGTTGCACCTGAGCCTGTTGCCCGAGAGCCTGCATTTCGCTCAGATGTCTGCCGGCACCATCGACAAGGTTCTCAAGGTTTCCGGCATAAGGCGAAAGCTGGTTAAACGCTTCCGTGAGAAGCCGCGCGCTTTTTCCATCATTAGCTTCGTGCGCTCGGCCAATGTTGAATTGCATGACGTGAAGCGGAGATCGGCCTTTCGAATTCAGGGCCCGCAGCGCGTCGCCTAGCAGGGGCTTCCGGTCTGGGTTTGTGAGTCCCCAATCCCGCAGGATCCGGATCGTGTCCGTAGTTGGGTTCTTTGCAAGAAAGTGGAAAGCATTGTTCTTATGTTCGGAGGACTGGGCGGTCGGATCGGCTCCATTCGCGAGCGCTTGCCGAAGTTTAGCGCCATCCCCGCGGGCGATTTCATCGCGTGCCGCCGCATTCAACTTTTCCGGAGGAGTGTGGCCAACCCGCGTCATCGCTCGCCCCATTCTGGATACGCGCGACTCCCGGGATGGACCCGTTATCTGACCGTCGCCGGAGGCCCGCGATGGCCGTTGCTCATCGTACCCCAACGTATTCAGGCCTTCGATGAGCGTCGACGTCACTGAAACAGAGTCAACGGAGTGTCTCCGGTTCGAGGTAGATGCCGCAAACCCTGGCGGCAACGGTGGAACAGGTGGTACTTCCCCTCCTGGTTGACGATTAGATCTCAATAGTCCGCTTCCCATGCGGCGAAGACTCTGCAGTCTCCCTATGATGACCCCTTGGCTCTCCTGGCGCCTGATTGTAGGAGCTTGACCTTGATTCCGAGTCTCGTGTGTTTGCTCAGTATTCGCGGCTATGCCGCCTGGACTATGGCTGGATGACCCCGCTTTATTAATTGAACTCATGTATTTCACCTTTGAGAAGAGACGGTGGAAATCTTTGACATAAACGTCATCGAAATTAATGTGTGGCCGTTTGTCAGCGACAATTGAATCGCGAAGTCAACGCGTGCGATACGAAGAAAACCCTGCGCAACGCCTCGATGATCATGAAGGGCCGCGATTTCGAGAAAACATACAAACACTATCTTCTTTGCAGGGTCAAGAAAAAAAGAGTAGCGAAATTTGTGTGCGAAACGCGAATATCCACGGAGATAGATGACGCGTTCAGTGAGGCTCGTAATCACAGAAAAACATCAAAGTGCCTTGCAACCGCAAATCAAGCTTCAGTGGGCAAGCGGCACCACCTGCGCATCCCGTCGCTCCGCCGGTGACCATCGTCGAGATCGATGAAGAGACGCTCGCGATCGGCCTCGACATCTACATGCCCGAGTCCGATCAGACCTCACCGGACAAAGTGGCCGACAATCTGTCGGCGCCCGACGCGACTCTCGCCACCGCGTTGCGCGCCCTGCCCAGCCACGACACGATTCTCGCGGCTTCTCTGCGCGCGGCGCCGACCCAATATTTTGCGGCCTGCCTACGGTCGAAACCATCGAGAAATAGCGCAACACTTCCCCTGCGCGAACGAAGCCGAGCGGGATGACCGGCATCGAGGGCGTGACGGTCGAACCGCGATGCACCTTCCAGTCACATGGCACGCCGAAACATGGCATCTCCTTGACGGTGCGCACCACCGGATTGATCGTGCGATAGCCGACGTGTAGAGGCCGCTTCCGCACGCGCCAATTACATGCGACGTAATCGCGGCATGCCATGCAGCAGGTAAGCGGCAACGCGTCCTGCCCACAAACCGTGGTCCCGGCACACAGGCCCTCGCCACCACGCGGCCCACGCGCTAGGGTTTTCCCTCCTTCAACATCCGCGAAAGCGACCTACTATCAATGACTTAAAACTAACTAATTCATCAATTAGTGACGTGAGCCTACCCCAACCTATCCGCTCCCGCATGGGTCGCCGTCCTCATCCGCAGGACTTCGACGCGCGCGAACATCTGCTCGATGTCGCAGTCAGGCTGTTTGCCGAGCGCGGCATCGCCAACACGACGGTGGCGCAAATCGCGGCGGCGAGCGGCGTGACGTCCGCGATGGTGCATTACTGGTTCCAGACGCGCGAAAAGCTGCTCGACGCACTGTTCGAGGAAAAGCTCGTCGCCGCCTTCGCGGCGATCTGGGAACCGGTCGACCCCGAGCACGACGATCCGCTTGCGCTGACGCAAGGCATCGTCAAGCGCATGTTCGACGTCACCGAAAAAATGCCGTGGTTGCCCTCGCTATGGCTGCGCGAAATCGTCAATGAAGGCGGGTTGCTGCGCGAGCGCGCGTTTGTCCACATCCCCTTGCAGAAGCTCGCGGGGTTTGGTCAGAACATCGCACGCGGCTGCGCGTCGGGCCAGTTGAACGCGCAACTCGAACCGTCGCTGCTGTTCAATTCCGTGCTTGCCCTTGTGATGCTGCCGCAGGCAACCGCGAAGATCTGGCAGCGCCTGAACCCGAGCACCTCGTTCGATCGCGCAACGCTCGAACGCCATGTCGTCGCGCTGCTCACGTGCGGGATGAACGCAACCCCAACGCCCGCATCGACGCCCACGGCGCCCCACGCGAAAAGGAAGCCGTCATGACTCCGTCCGCGCTCAAAGCGTCGCTTGCCGTCGTGCTGACACTCTGCATCGCGTGTGCAGGCTGTTCGCGGCAACCGGCGAACACCTGGCAAGGTTATGTCGAGGGCGAGTACCTCTATCTTGCATCGTCGCAGGCGGGACAGTTGACCCAGCTCGCGGTTTCGCGCGGACAGACCGTCACGGAGAACACGCCGCTCTTCGCGCTCGAAGCACAAAACGAAACCGAGGCCGTTGCACAGGCCAACGAACAATTGCGCGCGGCACGCGCCCAGCTTGCCGATCTTGGAACCGGCAAGCGCCCGTCCGAAGTCGACGTGACGCGCGCCCAACTCGTGCAGGCCGAGGCGGACGCCGCGCGCGCCGCGACCCAGTACCATCGCGACGAACAGCAATTACGCGCGGGCGGCATCGCGCAAAGCCAGCTCGACGACTCGCGCGCGAACGCGCTGTCGAGCGCCGCGCACGTACGCGAGTTGCAAAGCCAGCTCGCCGTCGCGCGTCTGCCGGGACGGATCGAACAGATTCGCGCGCAGCAGGCGCAAGTCGACGCGGCCCAGGCCCAACTCGGCCAGGCCCAATGGAAGCTCGATCAGAAAAGCATCCACGCGCCGCACGGCGGCCTCGTCTTCGACACGATGTATCGCAGCGGCGAGTGGGTGCCGGCTGGCAGTCCCGTGGTGCGCATGCTGCCGCCGGAAAACGTCAAGGTGCGCTTTTTCGTGCCCGAGGCTGTAGTCGGTTCCCTCGCGCCGGGCCGCCGCGTATCGATCCATTGCAACGGCTGCGCGGCCGATATACCGGCCACGCTCAGCTTCATTTCGGACCAGGCGGAATACACGCCGCCCGTGATCTACAGCAACGAAAGCCGCTCGAAGCTCGTGTTCATGGTCGAAGCCCAACCCCAGACCGCCGATGCGCCGAAACTGCGGCCCGGCCAACCCGTCACGGTGACGCTGCAATGAACGCAACCGCCGGCAACACGGCCGACCCCGCCTATGCCATCGACGTGCACAGGCTGAACAAGCATTTCGGCGCGAAGCACGTCGTCAACGATGTCTCGCTGCGCGTGCAGCGCGGCGAGATTTTCGGCTTTCTCGGTCCGAACGGCAGCGGCAAAACCACCTGCATCCGCATGATGTGCGGCCTGCTCACGCCCGACTCCGGCAGCGGCACCTGTCTCGGCTACGACATCGTGCGCGAGAGCGCGCAGATCAAGCGGCGCGCCGGCTATATGACGCAGCGCTTCTCCTACTGGGACGATCTGACGATCCGCGAAAATCTCGACTTCGTCGCGCGTATGTACGAGATGAAGAACCGCCGCGACGCAGTGGATCGCGCGCTCGAACAGCTCGGCCTCGCGAGCCGCGCCAAACAGTTGGCCGGTGCGCTGTCGGGCGGCTGGAAGCAGCGCCTCGCGCTGGCCGCGTGCATGCTGCACGAGCCGGAACTGCTGCTGCTCGACGAGCCGACCGCGGGCGTCGACCCGAGCGCGCGCCGCGACTTCTGGGAAGAATTGCATCGCCTGGCCGCAAGCGGCATCTCGGTGCTCGTCAGCACGCACTATATGGACGAAGCGGAGCGCTGCCATAAGCTCGCCTACATCGCATACGGCAAGCTGCTCGCGCGAGGCACGTCGCAAGAGGTCATCGATTCGCAGGGGCTCGCGACATGGGCCGTGTACGGCCAGAATCTCGTCGAACTCGGCGAACAACTGCGCCGCTCGCCCGGCGTCGAACAGACGGTCGCGTTCGGTTCGTCGCTGCACGTGAGCGGCCCAGATACGCCCGAGCTGCATGCGACGCTCGAACAGTTGGCCGGCTCGAATACGACGCTGCGAATCGAAAGACAGCCAACGGGCCTGGAAGACGTCTTCATCTTCATGATGAACCGCTCGACCGACAACTACGCAACGCCTTCTACGGGTCAAGCATCGTGAACGCCGCCCGCCGCTTTCCACGCTTTTCTCTGACACGCTGGTGGAGCATCGTGCGCAAGGAGTTTCTGCAACTGAAGCGCGACCGCATCACGTTTGCGATGATCATCGGCCTGCCGATCATGCAGATGACGTTGTTCGGCTTCGCGATCAACACCGACCCGAAGCATCTGCCCACCGCCGTGATCGCCGCCGATCACAGCGAGTTCACACGCAGCTTCGTCATGGCGATGCGCAACTCCGACTACTTCGACATCGTCTCGACGCTGCCCGATGAAGAGTCTGGCCGCCGCGCGCTCGCGCAAGGCAAGGTGCTGTTCGTGCTGAACATCCCCGTCGGCTTCACGCGCGATCTCGCCAAGGGTGCGCATCCCTCGCTGCTCGTCGAGGCCGACGCGACGGACCCGACGGCAGTCGGCACCGCGCTCGGTGCGCTGCCGTCGATTGCGCAATCCGTGTTGCAGAAGGACCTCACGGGTCCGTTGTCGGCGCTCGCGGTCGGCCCCGCCGCATTCGACGTGCAGTTGCACCGGCTCTACAACCCCGAAAGCGTCACGCAATACAACGTCGTGCCCGGCCTGATGGGTGTGATCCTGACAATGACGATGGTCATGATGACGGGCCTCGCGATCACGCGCGAACGCGAGCGCGGTACGATGGAAAATCTGCTCGCCACGCCGGTGCTGCCGCTCGAAGTGATGACGGGCAAGATCGTACCTTACGTGGCGATCGGGCTGATCCAGGTGAGCATCATTCTCGCGGCGGCGCGCTTCGTATTCGGCGTGCCGTTCGAGGGCAGTCTGATCGCGCTGTATCTGTCGGCACTGCTGTTCGTCGCGGCCAATCTGACGATCGGCATTACGCTGTCGTCGCTCGCGCAAAACCAGTTGCAGGCCATGCAACTGACGATGTTCTATTTCCTGCCCAACATCCTGCTGTCGGGTTTCATGTTCCCGTTCGCGGGCATGCCGAAGTGGGCGCAAATCATCGGCAACCTGCTGCCGCTCACCTACTTCAACCGGCTCGTGCGCGGCATTCTGCTTAAGGGCGTCGGCTGGGCCGACATGTGGCCGCACGTATGGCCGCTGCTGATCTTTCTGTGCGTCGTGATGGGTATTGCCGTGAAGTTCTACCGGCGTACGCTCGATTGAGGATGGCCCGCCATGTGTTCCGCTTCCGCCGCCACTGCTCTCATCGCTTCTGCCGCTACCGCCTTTCGTGCTGTGATTGTTAAGGTCGCGGCTTGCCGTTTCGACGCACGCCGGCTTGCCGTGTTCGCCGCGAGCGCGGCATTGTGCGCGTGTACGGTTGGCCCGGATTTTCATCACCCCGACGTCACCGCCGTATCGAGCTATACCGCCGCACCGCTTGCGGCAAGCACGGTTGCATCCGACGGCCCCGGCGGCGGCGCGCAGCACTTCGTGCCGGCCGATCTGCCCGGCGACGGCTGGTGGCGCGCCTTCGGTTCGCCGACACTCGACGCCCTCGTGCAGCAGGCGCTCGACGACAGCCCCACACTCGCGCAAGCCCGCGCGAAACTCGACGAAGCGCAGCAGGACTATCGCGCGCAGGCAGGCGGCACGCTGTGGCCGCAAGTCGATGCGAACCTGTCGGCCACGCGCGAGAAAATCGATCCTGAGGCACTCGGCTTCGGCGCACTGACGCAGGGCCGGTCGTTTGCGCCGTTCACGCTGTACAGCGCGCAGGTTACGGTGTCGTACACGCTCGATCTGTTCGGCGCGAATCGACGCGCGCTCGAAGCCGTGGCCGCGCAGGTCGACTATCAGCAATACGAACTCGAGGCCGCGCGTTTGACGGTCGCGGGCAATGTCGTGACGGCGGCGATCCGGCGCGCGTCGCTCGCACGGCAGATTGCGCTCACCGAAGCGCTGCTCGCGGTACAAATGCAGCAACTCGATATCGCCGAGCGCCGCTATCACGCGGGCGGCATCTCCGAGGTCGATCTGCTGAGCCAGCGCACGCTCGTGCAGCAGACCCGTGCGACGTTGCCGCCCTTGCGCACGCAACTCGCGCAGACCGACCATCAACTCGCGATCTATCTGGGACGCGCACCAGCGGAACTGGCAGCCACGCACGACCTCGCCGCGCTCGATCTCGATACGCTCGTGCTGCCCACCGATCTGCCGCTAACGTTGCCTTCGACGCTCGCGCAGCAGCGGCCCGATATCCGTGCGTCCGAGGCACTGCTGCATCAGGCCAGCGCGAACGTCGGTGTCGCGACCGCCAATATGTATCCACGCATCACGTTATCGGGCAGCGCGGCGACGGAACGTGTGAGCGTGTCCGATCTGCTGACGGGCTTCAACGTGTGGAATTTCGGCGCGGGTCTCACGCAGCCGCTTTTTCATAGCGGCGAATTGCTGGCGCGCAAGCGTTCCTCGGAAGCGGCCTTGCAAGCGGCGCTTGCCGTGTACAGGCAAACCGTCCTGCAAGGACTGCAGCAGGTTGCCGATGCGCTGCGCGCGCTCGATCAGGACGCGCTCGCATTGCAGGCGCTCGACGATGCGCATCGCAGCGCGCAACGCAGCGCGGGCATCGCCGGCGAACGCTATGCGGCGGGTGGCATCAGTCAATTGACGCTGCTCGATACGCAGCGGCAGGAATTGCAGACCGGACTCGATCGCACGAAAATCGCCGCGCAGCGTTATGCCGATACTGCGGCGCTGTATCAGGCGCTCGGGGCTCGGCCTTAGTGCGTCAGGCATGTTGAAGCGCTGGCACGGCGTGGACAGGTATAAGTCAAGGCAGGATGGCGCGCAGCCGATCACGCCAGTTGGGCGGGATGTCGATTGTCCCCGTTCCCGCCAGTGACGCACGATTCGGCGCGATATAAGCCACTTTGTGAAATCACGCTGTTACATTCGGATGCTGTTGTACCTGCGTGCGCGTCGACAATGTATTGGACGATATTGAACCCGACGATTACCACGACGACAGCGACACCGATGCGACGCACTCGCGAAAGTATCCTCATTTCGGCACCCCGAACTTGATCGGATTGATTTTCACAACCCGGTAATCGGAGAATAGAACCCTATCGCCGCCCGCGTTGCGTGCGTCCTGCCAACGCCGGAAATCGCTATTGTGGACGGGCCATTGCGATCCCCCTTCGCGGGGGTCTTCACATACGCGATGTCTCTAGGTTGTTCCCGCCATTCCCCATCGCTCGGCGTATAGACGGATAATTTTTGTGCGCTCATGCAGTTTCAGAAAGGGTCTATGGAATGGCCCTTTTAGCACGACCGCCGTACAGTACATCTCAAAATTGCCGTGCTAATGCCGGTTCTTCCGCGTGTCTTATCCCTCGATGAACTGCCCGCGGCAACCATAACTCACCCCACGACCCCACCGACAAACGTCCGAAAACGATTTCGATTATAATCCGATCATCTTGAACGTCAGATCACGGATTCGGTAAGGCAGCCATGACACAGCGCATCAACATCGTCGGACTGGCCCAGCAACTGGGGCTGTCGGTGTCCACGGTCTCCAAGGCTCTCAACGACCGCCCGGACGTGAGCGACGCAACCAAACGCCGGGTGCGGGCCACGGCGCAAGACCTCGGATTTCTCCCCGACCCGAGCGGAAGGCGGCTACGCACCAAGACGTCCGAAACCATCGGCTTTATCCTGTCGCCTCAGCAAAGCGGCCTCGCGCATCCGCTCTTTCTCGATCTGCTGACGGGCATCGATCAGGGCCTGGAGAATTCGCCGTTCCAGCTCGTCATCGTCACCGGGCGGACCGTGGAGACGGAGATTGACAGCTTCCGCCGTCTTGTCGAAAAGCATCGCGTCGATGCGGTGATGTTCGGTCGGACACGGCGCACCGATCCCCGCATACGCTACCTCGAGGAACAGAAAGTGCCGTTCGTGACGCTGGGCAGAAGCGAGACAGGCGCGCCCTTTCCCTATGTCGACATCGACAGGACCGTGGCCGGCAGGAACGGCACCGCACGCTTTATCGGCCTCGGCCATCGACGCATCGGGCTATTGAATACGCCAGGCTATCTGATGATGAGCCACCATCTGCGGCAAGGCTACCGGGCCGCGCTAAGCGCCGCGGGGCTGCCCTACGAAGCCGGCCTGGTGATCGAAGCCGACTTCGGCGAGAGCGGCGGCCTGAACGGAGCGCGGCAGCTTCTCGCCATGAAGCATCCGCCGACGGCGATCATGTGCGGCCACGATCTGATCGCGGCCGGCGCCATGCAGGCGATTGCCGAAGTCGGCAAACGTGCGGGCACCGACGTCGCGGTGATCGGCTGCGACAACCATCCGCTCGGCCCCTATCTGAATCCGCCTCTGACGACGTTTTCCGCTCCCGCTCTCGACGCGGGACGCAGGATGGTCGAACTGCTCCTCGCGCACATGGCGGGACGTCCGGCCGAAGACCTGCAGGAGGTCTGGTCGCCCGAGATGATACTGCGGTCCTCTCACGGCGGGCAGCAGGAACCGGTTCGAAAAGCGGCCGCCAGAACCTGAACTCATCGTAGCGCCCTTGATATGGGTCATCTCGGCCGTATTTTGACGAAATCGTTTTCGATCATTTGGCCTATAAGGAGGAAATCGTGAAAGACCAGCAAGGTGGCTGCCTGTGTGGAGCCGTACGCTACGCGCTCAAAGGCCAGCCGCAAACAACCGTGATATGCCATTGCACGCACTGCCAGAAGCAGAGCGGCAGTGCGTTTTCGGTCAACCTGCTGATGCAGGAGAGCGACTTCGAACTGCACGGCGAGACTCGCTTCTTCGTCGATCGCGGCGATAGCGGCTTGTCGCTCCACCGTCATTTCTGCCCGACGTGCGGTTCTCCGATCATGACGAAAGCGGAGAACCTGCCCGGCATCGCCATCGTAAAAGCCGGCACGCTCGAACATATGGAAACGGCTCGGCCACAGGTCGAGATTTATACCGACCATGCGGCGCCTTGGTTCACGCCGCTCACGGGTGCGGCCCGCTTCGAGCAGAGCCCACCTGCCCAGTAACAAGGACTCCGGAAAAGGAAAGGAATCGAAATCATGAGCTTTCAGACAATCAACCCGACAACCGGCGAAGCCGGTCCGGAATTTCCGTTTCTCTCGAACGAGGAAGTCTTCGCGGCGCTGGCAACGGCGAACGCGTGCTTCCATGACGACTGGCGCAAGCGGCCAGTCGCCGAGCGGGCACGGATCGTGGGCCGCGCCGCCCGGATCCTGCGTGAAAAGCGCGACGAATATCAGCGCTATCTGACGCTCGAAATGGGCAAGGTGACGCGCTTCGGCTATATGGAAGTCGATCTCGCCGCCGATATCCTCGACTATTACGCCAGGAACGGCGAACGCTTCCTCGCCACGCGGACTTTGCCCGACGCGCCTGGCGCCATGGTGGTGTCCGAGCCGATCGGCGTCATCCTCGCGATCGAACCGTGGAACTTCCCCTTCTATCAGTTGGCCCGCGTGGCGGGGCCGCAACTCGTCGCAGGAAACGTGGTGCTAATGAAGCATGCACCGAACGTGCCGCAGTGCGCGCTTGCGTTTGCGCGGCTGTTCGAGGAAGCCGGCGCTCCGCTCGGCGCATACACCAACCTCTTCTGCAGCGTCGAGCAGATAGCGGACCTCATCGACGACTTCCGTGTGCGCGGCGTGGCGCTCACCGGTAGCGAGCGCGCCGGCATGTCGGTCGGTGAACGCGCCGGGCGCAACGTCAAGAAGACGATCCTCGAACTGGGCAGCAGCGACCCCGCTCTGATCCTGCCGGGCGCGCCGCTCGAACACGCGATCGAGCAGGTCGTGATGGGCCGCACCTTCAATTCAGGCCAGGGTTGCGTGAACATCAAGCGCGTCATCGTGGTCGGCAAGGAGCGCGGCGAACAGATGCTGACCGCCTTGAAAGAACGATTCTCCGCGATCAGGGTAGGCGATCCGACCGACGCGGCAACCGATATCGGCCCGCTCGTCAGCGAACGCGCACTGGCAACGCTGTTGCAGCAGATCGCCGATGCGAAGGCAGCGGGCGCGGAAGTCGTGTTCGGCGGCAAGCGCGTCGAGCGGCCCGGCTTTTTCCTGGAGCCGACGATCATGACGAACATCTCGCCCGAGAATCCGCTGTTCGACCAGGAAGCATTTGGTCCGGTCCTGTCCTTCTATGTCGTCGATAGCGAGGAAGAGGCCATCAAGCTCGCCAACGCCACGCGATTTGGTCTGAGCGGCTATGTTTTCGACGCCGACACCGCGCATGCTCAAAAGGTCGCGGCACAGCTCGATTCCGGCATGGTGTACATCAACACCTGCTTCATGGATGCACCGGAAACGCCCTTTGGCGGCACCAAGAATTCCGGCTTTGGGCGCGAGCTTTCGGAACTTGGTATCGGCGAATTTCTCAATCACAAGCTGATCAAGGTCACGGAGATCGCCTGAGCGCGGTACCTGTGGCGATCGCCCTGTGCGCGCCCGCTGGCGGCCAAAGCTGTTCCGGCGGGCGCACAATTTCAAAGCATGAAGCGCTTGCGCAATGCAGGCGCTTCGATCATGTTCTCGCCCGAGCATGCCGGTTCAGGCGTGCAGACTATCGGCCTGAAGAGCTGCGCGACGATGACGGACTCCCTTCGACAGCGCGACGTGTCTTCCTTACGGGCGATTGCGCCTGGCTTGCGGCCCACTGCAGTCGGGAGATGGCGCGGCGGATGGCCTCGTCGAAACTTGGTTCGCTTGCGAGGTGGCGGTGATCGATCGATACGAGCCATCCTTGCGGCGAGTTACACCAGCGAATACGCCGTTCCTCGTACAGTTGTGAAAATGTTCTCCACAGACAGGCATCTTCCTGATTCGCGGAAGCTGCCGCGGCCAGCCGGCGCATCTCAAAGCCAGTCATTGCATTCACGAGCCCCTCCGGCTGCCACGTTGCAAGAATCAAATACGCTCGATAGCGATGGACACCGCTTTACCCGAGCGCGTCGACAAGCTCCGGAACGATTGTGAACAGGTCGCCCACGAGACCGTAGTCGGCGACACTGAAGATCGGCGCTTCGGGGTCCTTGTTGATGGCCACGATGACCTTCGAATCCTTCATGCCTGCCAGATGCTGGATCGCGCCGGAAATGCCAACCGCGATGTACAGTTGCGGCGCGACAATCTTGCCGGTTTGTCCGACCTGAAAATCATTCGGAACGTACCCCGCGTCAACGGCGGCTCGCGAGGCACCCAAAGCAGCACCCAGCTTATCGGCAAGCGGCTCCAGCACCTTCGTGTAGTGCTCGCCGCTGCCGAGGCCTCGGCCGCCCGACACGACGATGTTTGCTGCCGTCAGTTCCGGACGGTCCAGCTTCGTCACTTCACGGCTCACGAATTGCGACACGCCAGCGTCCGCTGCCGCTTCGACCCGGTCGATCGATGCGCTACCGCCTTCTGCCGCAACGGGGTCGAAACCCGTCGCGCGCACCGTGATGACCTTGATCGGATCACTCGACTGCACCGTCGCGATCGCGTTGCCAGCGTAAATCGGGCGCTCGAATGTGTCGGCCGAATCGACCGCTGTGATGTCTGAAATCTGCGCCACGTCCAGCTTCGCCGCGATACGCGGTACGACGTTCTTGCCGTAGGCCGTTGCCGGCGCCAGGATGTACGAGTAATCCTTCGCGATGTTCAGCACGGTCGCCGCGACGTTTTCCGCGAGACCTTCAGCGAGTTGTGGCGCGTCGGCGAGCAGCACCTTGCTGACGCCCGCGATTTTCGCTGCCGCATCAGCCGTCGCCTGGGCATTGTGGCCTGCAATCAGTACGTGTATCTCGCCGCCGATCTTCTGGGCCGCGGCGACCGTATTGAATGTTGCGGCCTTCAGTTGCCTGCCGTCGTGTTCGGCAATCACCAGAATCGTCATATCCCCTTTCTCCACCACCTGCGGTTGTCTTCAAAGCACCCTGGCTTCGGTCCTGAGCTTGTCGACCAGCGTCATCACGTCCGGCACTTTCACGCCTCCCGCACGCTTCGGCGGTTCGCTGACCCTCAGCGTCTTCAGGCGAGGCGAGACGTCGACACCCAGATCCTCAGGCTTCAGGGATTCCAATGGCTTCTTCTTCGCCTTCATGATGTTCGGCAGGGTGACGTAGCGCGGCTCGTTCAGCCGGAGGTCGGTGGTGACGACCGCGGGCAATCGCACTGAAAGCGTCTCGATTCCCCCGTCGACTTCGCGCGATACGATGGCCCGCCCCTCTTCGAGCACCACTCTGGAAGCGAACGTGGCCTGCGCAAATCCCGTGAGTGCCGCGACCATCTGGCCGGTCTGGTTGGCATCGTCGTCGATGGCCTGTTTGCCAAGGATCACGAGCCCGGGCTGCTCCCGGTCGATCACAGCCTTCAGCAATCGGGCAACGGCAAGCGGTTGCAACTCCACGTCGGTCTCGATCAGCACCGCCCGGTCCGCGCCCATCGCCAGCGCCGTACGCAACGTCTCCTGACATTGCACGACGCCTGCCGACACCGCGACCACCTCGCTCGCCACGCCGGCTTCCTTCAGGCGGACAGCCTCTTCGATGGCGATTTCATCGAACGGATTCATCGCCATTTTCAGGTTGTTCAGGTTCACCCCCGAATTGTCCGAGGCGACCGTCACTTTCACGTTAGCGTCCACGACACGCTTCACTGCCACGACAATTTTCACTCCATCACCTCTACTGTCCGGTCGTTCAGAGCGAGATCGACGCTCGCCCGATCCTTCATTTTGCGAGCATCGCGTCGATATCGCCCACAACGAAGTCTGGGCCAGATGCGGCTTGCACGCGCTTTATCATGTCGTGCATCTCGTCAGTACCACGCTGCCGTGCCCAGAAAACGGGGCCGCCCAGGTAACGCGGGAACCCGTAGCCATGCACGAGCGCCACGTCGATATCACTGGTACGAGAGGCAACGCCCTCTTCCATCACTTTCGCCGCTTCGTTGACGATGGCGGCCATCGCACGCTCGACGATTTCATCGTTGCCCAGCGAGCGCGGAACGATGCCCCTCTTCCGCTGCTCACGAGCAATGATCGTGTGCACCTCCGGATCGGGAACACCGCGCCGGCCACCGGCCTCGTACAGGTAATACCCGGCACCGGTCTTGCGGCCAAACCGGCCGGCTTCGCACAACGCGTCCGGAATCGTCACATAGCGGGCGGGCCTGCTCACCGCATTCAGGCGCTGACGCATCTTCCAGGCGATGTCGAGCCCGGAAAGATCCGCGACGGCGAACGGGCCCATCGCGAAGCCGAATTCCTCCAGTGCTTCATCGATCTGCTCGGGCAACGCGCCCTCTTCCAGCATGTACTCGCACTGCTTGCGGTAGGCCGCAAAAATACGGTTGCCGATAAAACCTTCGGCGACCCGAGCGACCACCGGCACCTTTCCCAGACGTTTCGCGATTGCAATCGCGATGTCTACCGTCGCGGCATCCGTGTGCTCCGTTTCGACGATCTCCAGAAGCCGCATCGCCTGTGCCGGACTGAAGAAATGCAGGCCCACAGTACGGCGTGGACGACCCGCGTCCGCCGCAAGCCGGTTGAGGTCGAGATACGAAGTATTCGAAGCCAGAATGGCATCGGGCGGCAAGACATCGTGCAGCTTTGCCATGATGTCGCGCTTGACGTCGAAATCTTCGAAAACAGCTTCGATAGCGAGGTCGACCTTGTTCAATTGCCCGAGATCGCTGACCGTACGGACTCGTGCGAGCCGCTCGCGCATCTCGCGTTCGTCGAGCTTGCCCTTTTTCAGCAGCGAGTCGTAGGTGCGCTGAAGCTTCTCCGCGACTGCCGCCAGTGCGATGTCATGGGTGTCGAACAGAACGACTTCATAGCCCGCGTCGGCAAAGCATCCGGCAATGCCGACACCCATGGTGCCCGCGCCGACCACGCCGATTCGACGAATACCCGCCGTGTCGGGACGACCGCCATAACGCGAACGCTGGCACTCCCGCTCGGCGAAAAACAGATGGCGGAATGCGCGCGCGGCAACGCTCGTGCGCAGCACGTCGAAAACCGCGCGCTCCCGTGAGAGTGCCTCATCGAACGGCACGTCGCCGGCCATGTTGACCGCGTCGACCGCCTGCTGGATATGAGGCAGGTTCTTGCGCAGCCGCATGGCGGCGCCGATGGCCGACTCGATTTCCCCGGCCGATGCAAACGGAACCTCGCGGTCGCGAATCCGCCGCTTCCTTGCCGCGAACGTCAGCGCGAACTGTGCGGCGGCATCGGCCAGATCGTCGTCGACGAGCTGGTCGATGAGTCCGAGCTGCAACGCTTCGGCTGCCGTCAGCCGGCGCGAGGAAGCGACAAGTTCGATGGCTTTCGCTTTGCCCGTGATGTATGCGACGCGCTGGGTTCCGCCGGCGCCGGGAATCATGCCGAGGCTGACTTCGGGCAATCCCATCGTCGCCCCGGAAACCGCAATGCGCCCATCGCAACCAAGTGCCAGCTCAAAGCCGCCACCGAGCGCATGACCATGGATCGCAGCGATGACCGGAACGGCTGCATTCTCGATCGCGAGAATCACCTCGGGCAACGACGGCGCCTGAATCGGGGCATCGAATTCGCGTATGTCCGAGCCGGCAATGAATGTGCTTCCGTCGCCAATGATGACGATGCCGCGCAGCGTGGCGTCGTTCCCGAGGGCAAGAATGCCTTCGAGCAGTTCGCGGCGAACTTCCACCGAACTTGCATTCACGGGTGGATTGTCGATCACGAGAAAACCGATGTCGCCATGCTTTTCACAACGAACCGGTTGCGCCGCCACCTCGAACTCAGGGCCTGAACGTCTGTCCATACTAGCCCCCGATCTTCACGAGAGCATCCACCGCGAGAACACCTTGTCCTTCTTCGAGCACCATCACCGGATTGACTTCCGCCTCCAGAACCAGGGCACCGGGCAGCGTAGCCAGCTTCGACACAGCGACGATGGCATCCGCCAGTGCTTCGAGGTCGCCGCGTGCCTTGCCGCGATAGCCGTCGAGCGCACGCATGGCCTTGACCTCGGAAATCATTTCGAGCGCCGCTTCCCGCGTAACGGGGGCGAGGCGCAGCGCGCGATCCCTGTAAATCTCCGTGAAGATGCCGCCTGAGGCCAGCATCACAATCGGCCCCACTTGCGCATCGCGACGGTATCCGATGAGAACTTCGCCCAGTCCCCGGGTCATCTGCTGGACAAGAACGCGCTGCAGTTCGAACCCTTCGACGTTGCGGGCCACGTTCGCGCGGATTTTTTCGATCGCGGCATCGAGTTGCCCGGCGTCACGGATGCCGAGTTCGACACCGCCAACATCCGTCTTGTGCGGTACGTCGGCCGATAGCACCTTCACTGCAAGCGGATACGGCAGGTTATCCGGAAGACTGCCGTCGCCCGTTACGTCGATCGCCACGGCGGGCGCATGAACGACGCCGACCTTCGCCAGCAGTTCGTAAGCCGCCAACTCGTCCAGAAGTATCGGCGCACCTCCCGCTTCGACTGCGGCCGGCTCGACGATCGCGAGCGGGCTGCGTCGCGCATAGGCCGATGCGATCGAGTCCGCGCAGGACTCGGGCGTGCGGAAACACGGCACGCCGCTCGCGGTCAGACGCCGCAGCGCTTCGGGGGCGTCCGGCACGACAAACGCGGCGAGCGGAAGCAACGCCGGTGACTGCGTTGCGCTATCGATAATCGGACGCACCGCAAGCTCGGGAGAGAATCGCGCGGAGGAGCCGGCGACCGCCACGACCAGGTCGAATTCCGGCGCCGATCGCAGCACGCCGAGGGCCGCGCTCATCACGTCATAGCGGGTGCCCGCGAGCGTGAGGTCGACGATGCGGCCGCTGTTCACCTTCACGCCCGCAGCGGCCAGACGCTCGTAAGTCTGCGCGCTCGGATGCTGGACCTCGATGTTCCGGACTCCGAGCTGATCGACGACCATGGCCGCGCCGCCGCCGGTCGTCGTCACGACCGCGACGCGCGGCTTGCTCGCCGTGGCGGCTTGGGCAACGGGAACGCATGCCAGCAGAGGCAGGCATTCGAGAAACGCATCGAGCGTTTCGACGCGTGCGATACCGCAATCTCTCAGGAAAGCATCGGCGACGTCGTCCTCGCCGGCGAGGGCTCCCGTATGCGAGACCGCCAACTCCGCGGCCGCACTCGAACGGCCGAGTTTGTAGGCGACGACAGGCTTGCCTTTCTGCGCAGCCTGAACGGCGAACTGGCGAAGTTTGTCGGAGTGCCGCAAGGTCTCGAGGAAGAGCATGTAGCCCGTGACCTGGGGGTCGTCCAGCGTCGCCGCGCAAATTTCGCCGACGCTCAGGTCGACCTCGTTGCCGACCGAAACGAGCCCGGCAAAGCCGACTCCGCGCTCCTTGCCTCGCGATACGAGCGCCCCGATCATGCTGCCGCTATGCGACGCGACAAAGATTCCGCCCACCGGCAGGTCCGGTTCCGCGAACGCCGCGTTCGCGGTCAGCGCAAGCTTCCTGCGCACGTTGACCATGCCGAGGCCGCTCGGGCCCAGCACGCGAATCCCGGTCCGTTGAACGATCTTCCGTACGCGTTCCTCGCGAGCCTCGCCCTCCGGACCGCTTTCAGAGAAGCCCGCGGCGAGAATCGTGGCAACGGGAACACCGAGTTCGGCGCACTCCTGCAACGCGTCGATCGCGGCGTCGGTCGGCGTGAGAATGAAGGCATGCTCCGGCACGACCGGCAGTGCGCGAACACTGGGCCAGGCCTGTTCACCCAGCACGGTGTCGCGGTTGGGATTGATGGGATAGACGTCACCGTCGAAGCCGGCCTGGCGGATAAACCGGAGCGGACGCGCCGCGGTTTTCGAGGGGTCGTCCGATGCGCCAACAAGTGCAACGCTGCGCGGTGCAAGGAGCACGTCTGCCAGCGACCTGCGCTGCGATT
Organism: Paraburkholderia sp. Cy-641; assembly: GCF_011752945.1. Classification (NCBI taxonomy): domain Bacteria; kingdom Pseudomonadati; phylum Pseudomonadota; class Betaproteobacteria; order Burkholderiales; family Burkholderiaceae; genus Paraburkholderia; species Paraburkholderia sp. Cy-641. The sequence continues at coordinate 64,947 of NZ_VWWM01000017.1, read as the reverse complement.
CGCCCTGGGGCATGATGCTGTTCTCCATGTTAGACGCCCCTCTTATTTGCGCTGATCGAAGCGGCGCTGGAACACGTTCTCGGCGATCCGGTTCTTCAGCACTTCGATCGAGCCGCCCGCGATCATCCAGCCACGCGTGCGACGAACGCAGTATTCGACCAGCGACTCCTGGCTATAACCCATGCCGCCCATGACCTGCAGTGCCTCGTTCGAAACATCGAAGCCCGTCAGGTTGCAATGCGCTTTTGCAATGGCCGTGTTGTACGCGGTCGGCAACTCGCCGTTCGGAACATTGGCCGCGCGATAGAGCAGCAGTTGCGAGGCTTCCAGCTTCAGCGCCATATCGGCGAACTTCCATTGAATCCCCTGGAACTCGCAAAGCTGCCGGCCAAACTGTTCGCGGATCAGCGCATGCTCGCGCGCCGTATTGAAAGCGTAACGCCCCAGCGCCAACGCACGCGATGCGTTGCCGACGCGCTCGACGTTGAAGCCCGAGATCTGCTTCTTGAATCCGCCCGGTCCCAGCAGAACATTCTCGGCGGGAATACGGCACTCTTCGATATACAACTGCGACCACTCTTCGCCGCTCATGAAGCTGGACGGCTGACCGACCGTAAATCCGGGCGTACCCTTTTCGATCAGTACGGAGCCGATGTTTTCCACACCGGGACCGAATCGGCAATAGACGAGAAACAGGCTGGCATCCGGACTATGAGTCGAGAAGATTTTCGTCCCGTTGATGACGTACTCGTCGCCCTCGCGCCGTGCCGACGTCTTGAGTTGCGTGACGGCCGAGCCGGCGCCGGGCTCCGTCATGCCCAGCGAAATCACTTTGCGCCCGCTGAGCAGATCCTTGAGATAGCGCTTCTTCTGCTCGGCCGTCGCATACTCGACGAACGTGCGAATCGGCCCGAAATTCCCGGCCTGCACGATGTCCGCGCTCTTCGGACAAACCAGCGCGATTTCCTGAATCGCGATGACCGCATCCATGAGGGTGCCGCCCTGGCCGCCATCCTCTTCGTTCATCGTGATGCCGAGCAGGCCTTGCTCCGCAAGCTGCCCTGCAACGTCGAAATCGAAACCGGCATGATGCGCGCGCTTGAGTGCGCCTTCCGCCAACGTGTCTCGCGCGAATCGCTGCACTGCATCAGCGAACGCGGTCTGCTCCTCAGTAAGTGCGAAGTCCATGTTTTCCTCTTTGACCGTGGAACTGCTATGCGATTGATTATTCCAGCCGGTCGATTGACACACTACTTCGCATACGGTACGTTTCTGTGACTTTTTGGAACATCTCATGCCCCGGACAGTCCCGCCCCTGAACCCTCTTCACGTCTTCGAAGCCGTCGCCCGATTGGGCAGTCTGACGAGTGCCGCCGCGGAGATGTACGTGACACATTCGGCCGTGAGCAGGCAACTCGCCACGCTCGAAAACTATCTCGGCGTGAGTCTGTTCGACCGGGGACCCAGAGGCGTCAAGCTCACGAAGGTGGGAGCGGCTTACTACAAGCAGATTGGGCCGGCGTTCGCGTCCATCGTGAGCGCGACCGAGACGATCGTCGGCCGCGTGGAGGGAGAGCCGCTACGGTTATCGGTCTACAACACGTTCGCCGCAAAATGGCTCATGCATCGGCTGCATCGATTCGAGAAGGCACAGCCGAACATCCCGGTCGAACTCAGCACGACCGTCGCGAAGATCAATTTCAGCGAAGTTCAGGTCGATGCGGCCATTCAGTTCGGAGACGGCAACTGGCCCGGCATCAACTGCGAACGTCTGTTCGATGACGTCATCGAACCGGTATGCAGTCCGGAACTGTTGAAGAACGGCCCAGCTCTCGCCACTATCGACGACCTGGCCAATCATCGGCTGCTTCAGTCGCGATACCGGCGCAACGACTGGTTCGACTGGCTGCGAGCGGTGGGCCGCGGCGACCTGGAAGGATTGGTGAGCCGTCAGCGAGGAGGATTTCAGAATTCCCTGCTTGCGTACCAGGCCGCAATCGAAGGGATGGGCATCGTCATCGGCCAAACGCGGCTGCTTGCGAACGACCTGACCACCGGCGTTCTGGTCCGGCCTTTTGACCGGCCGGTGACCCGCGAGCTCGCTTACTATCTGCTGGTTCCAGACAACCGGAAACACTCCCGGAAGGTCGAGGCGTTCAGAGCATGGCTTCGTTCTGAAATTCAATCGATGCCGGGCTAAACGTATCCGGGGCCCAGTTGATTGGCGAATCACGCCGGCCCCGGTGGAACACACTTCTAGCGACCGTCGCGGTCTCGCTTGAATCCTGCCGGCAACAGGTTCGACAGGTTCAGATCCGATACGTCGAGTTCTTCCATCCGCCACAGTTTTTCCAGAAGTTCGTGAGCGGCTTGCGAGCCGATCACGGGCTCGGCGAGTTCCCGGAACTTGTCGTCGATGTCCGCGTCGCTGAGCGGCGCTTCGGGGTCACCGCGCCGGTAAGGCGCGAATGCCTCGACTGTCTTGCCATCGACGGACGTCAGTTCGACGCGGGCAGCACGCATCCTCGGAAAATTCCGGGTTATTTCCGGGTCCGCGACCAGTTCGATCTTCTTCATCCACTCCCGCACGTGACCATCGCGCAGACGTTCGTCCGAAAAAGCCTCCAGACGGACCGAGCCGTACACCGCCGCATGTGCCAGAACGTAGGGCAAGCTGAAGCGCGCTTCAAATGCCGACTTCGGCTCACGAATACCCGCGACTTCAAGAGCAGGCGCGTATGTTCTGACGACCACCCGGGCAATTTGCTCCCAGCGTAGTCCGCTGGTTTTCATCGCATCGAGCAAGGCGTCGATAGCTGCGAATGTGTGGCCGCAGCAACCATGGTTCTTCTGGGTGATGCGCTCGATGTTGAATACGTCGCCCAGTCCGTCCGTTACCGAACGCCAATCGGGCGAGTCGCAAAGCGCGGCGCCGAATCCGGCGCTTCCTTCGAGAATGTCGGCCACGCCCGTCACGCCGGCCGACGCGCCTTGCGCCGACGTCACGCCGACCCAGGCCGCATGTCCCGCGTGAAGCGCCTTGGTCATCGCATCGGACCTGAAAGCCTGCTGCAGACCCGACGCAAACGTCGCCGATGTGGCCATGGCGTGCAACGCCGCCTGAGCGTCGCCGGGAGAGGTCAGGAGAACACCCGCGGCTGCCGCGCCAAAGCAGCCGACCGTTCCGGTGGTGTGGAAGAACCGATAGTGAGCCGGCTGGATCGCCGCTCCGATGCGTGTCGATACCTCGTAGCCCGCGACGATCGACTTCAGAAGCAGCAGACCGGAGGCATGCGAATCCTCGGCGAGTGCGAGAGCGGCCGCGATGGTGGGGCAACCTGGATGGTAGATGGCGTCGCGGAAAATGTCGTCGAATTCCACCGCATGCGAGATGCTCCCGTTGAGCCATGCTGCCGTCGCCGCGAACGCGGTCGTCTCGTTGCCGGGCAGGCTCGATCGTCCATGTCCGAGTTCGGCGCGATGCGCTTGCAACAACTGGATGCCGGGCGCGACCTGAGTACCCGGCAATAGCGCTGAAAACCAGTCGATCAGCACGCGTTTGGCCGCGCGAAGCGTGTTCGGCGTCAACTCCGCTGTCGCCTGCCCTTCAACATACTTTGCAAATGATTCCAGTATCATGGCTGCCTGTTCCGAGATGAGTTGGGCAATATCGGCTTACGCCCGATGAAAGCGGTGAAGAGCTAGGAGATGAATTCGCTCAGATGTCTGTTGAACCACTCGGCGCGCTCGTACTGGAGCCAGTGAGCGGCCGCTTGCACCGACGCACGATTCCTTGCGGAAAGGCTGTGAATCCAGCCCTCGCGCGCAGCCACCTCGTGAGCCTGATGCGGATCCTTCGAGCCGAGCACCAGCCATACCGGCGCCTGAACTCTTTCGATAAGCGCCCGGGTAGGATTGCTGCGGGCAATGGGCCGGGTCAGAACCCGGGTTGCGCGAACGTGCCGCGCCGCGAGCGCCGTGAGTTCCGGTGTCACCAGCGATGGATCCGACAGCATGATTTTCTTCAGCGAGACTTCCACACCGCCCTCCATGCCCACACTGCGAGCGACCTCGGCAGCCTCTTTCTGAATCTGGCTCAGTGAGGCCGAAACCGGCCCCATGCCCGCGGGATTGACCAGTGTGAGCGTGCGAATCCGCTCAGGCCTGCTCGCCGCCATATATCCGGCAACGCAACTGCCGAACGAGAATGCCACGAGGTCGAACTGCCCGACGTCGAGTTCGTCCAGCAAATCGAAGACACGTTGCCCGGCAACTTCGAGCGAGAAAGTTTCGGCGGGAGCCGACGATGCGCCGAAGCCCGGAAGATCGGGGGCAATCACTCGCCGCCCTTGCGCGAGTGCCTCGATGTTGACTATCCAGTGATACCAGCCGCCGTGCCCGCCGTGAACGAAGACAACCGGCTGGCCCTTGCCGAGGTCCACATAGCTGAGGCTCCCGTTCGCCGCGGTCTGTTGCCTCGCCTGTCGCGACAGTCGCTCGAAGGCCGCCGCGATCATGACTCCACCGTCGAACGCTCGATGCGCTTGCCGTTGGTTTCGGCCATTACCAGGTAGGTGACCAGGCTTATCGCCGACCCCACGCATACGTAGATCAGAAAGAACCGTTCCAGGCTGCGCTCCTGAAGCCAGGTCATCAGATACGGCGTCGTTCCACCCAGCACGGCGACAACGAGATTGAACGGCAAGCCGATGCCCAGCGCCCGCACGTCGGTGTCGAACAGCTCGGCCATTACCGCCGGTGCGATGGACGTGTACAGCGCATAGAGCACCATGCCGAACAGTTCGACGCGCAAAATGGACCAGAAGGTATCGCCGACCGACAGTACGACCGGATAGAGAAACACCGTGTACGCTGCGGCCATCACGATCAGTTGAGGGCGGCGGCCGAACCGGTCCGAGAGCATGCCAAACAGCGGTTGAACCACCGTGAACGCGATGAGGCTCCAGGTACTGGCCGCGTAGGCGGTCGCGGGCAGCGCACCCGAGCGGTGAATCGCATACACGGGAACGTAGACGATGAAGAGATAGAAGGCGAAAGCGCCAAGAATGCTGGTACCGATCAGCGTCAGCACTTCGCGCCGATGATCGGCGAGCAGAGCCCGGATCGAACCGCTGGTTTGCTGGTTCTGCTGTTCCGCGGCTTTCGTAAACGCTTCCGTTTCGGCGACCCGGGTACGCAGCCAGTATCCGAACAGACCTCCGGCGGCGCCGATAACGAACGGTATGCGCCATCCGAAGCTCGCCATCTGGTCATGGCTCAGCGACTGCGTCAGCGCCCAGGTAATGCCTGATGCCAGAATAAGTCCGATCCCGGTGCCGAAAAACAGGAAGCTGCCGTGATAACCGCGTCTATCAGGCGGCGCTGTCTCGGCGAGGAAAGAACAGGCCGCGGCAAATTCGCCGCCCACCGACAAGCCCTGCAACAAACGCGCGACCGTTGCGATGAGCGGTGCGGCAAGTCCAATCGTCGCGTACGTCGGCAAGACGGCAATCATGAGCGAACCGAAGGCCATTGACGTGACGGACACGGTGAGCGCCGTTTTACGGCCGTAACGGTCGGCGACGACACCGAGCAGCCATCCGCCGACTGGCCGCATCACGAATCCGAGTGCATATACGCCGAAAGCGGCCAGAAGCGCGGAGCTCTGGTTGTCGGCGGGAAAAAGTTGCGCGCCGAAGAAAATGGCGAGATTGGCGTATATCGAGAAATCGAACCATTCGATGGCATGCCCGATACACCCGGCGATGCGACTTCGAAGATACGCTCTGGTCGAGGCCTCCGTTGCCTCGGCTGTGGATAGGGTGTCTGACACATTGTCTCCTTTGAGGCGGTTATCGCTCTTCCGGTGTCCCCTACGTCAATCTGGCTTCAAGACAGCGGATAGGTGCGCAGAGTTTGGCGCGCACAGCCTGCGTTGAACACTTCCTATCGCTCACACTGATGTTCCAAAAAGTCACAGTGCGCAAACGGAACTGCTGCGGCATCGACGTGCTGGAATGGAAGAGTCGTCAACCAGATCGAGAGGCTCAAACGCGCCACCAGCCTCTGCCTCGCGGGAAATCATACCGACTGCCGGATTTCCCAGAAGTTACCTGATAAACCCACACGAATTAATATTAAAAAATACATAAATACCATCTAAAAAATATTTACCTAAAATCATTTAATCCTTCAGAAAAACACCACAATAAAACCGATCTTCATTTTCTTGACACATATCCGGCGACTGCTAAAATAAACCGAAAATGCAAGCATTTCCGGCTTAAATAAGGCGTTACGATCCGTAAAAACCAGCTGATTCGATGAAATCCATTCGCCTTTCCAGTGCAATCAATCTCCCAACCATTTATTAATACAAATTCAATGCATCAAACATGGAAATTATCCATGCAATGTTAAATATACAGAAAGGAAATCGTTAAAAACGATACCAGTATGTTCGATGCGCAGTCATTAGCCGGGCCGGAAAAATCACACGCGAACCGTCGTCGCACCCAACCGGCCACGGCACCTTTTCTAACACGTTGCGAGACAGGAATTCCATGCGCGGACTGATCCCTTCCCTGTGTACGGTCGTATTGCTCGCGACTCATTGTGCCGCCGCGATGGCGGGCTTTCAGTCGAACATCACGAACCTCTCCGATGACATCGTGTATGACATCAGCGAGAACGGCGCCAGTACGCGGACCGTTGCGAGACGCGTGCGGATCAATACCGAGCAGGGTGTCGCGCAGAGCGGGCAGATTTCGCTGCGTTACAGCGAATCGCAGCAGAATCTGAAGGTCGAGGAGGCCTACACCACGACGAAAGATGGCGTGCGTCTCGATGTCACGCCGGACAGGATATTGACGCAACAAAGCCCGAAAAGCGCAGGCGCGCCGATGTTCGACGACGACGAGGTCAAGGTCATCGTATTTCCCGGCGTCGCGGTCGGCACCGTGCTGACGCTGCGCTACGAGTTGACCCGGAACAAGCCGCTGTTCCCCGGCCAGTTCTCGATGAGCGAGTACTTCAGCAACGCGATTCAGCGAGATTCGATGCGGTTGACCGTGCATGCCCCGGCGTCGATGGCGCTTCACGCGGACGCGATCGGGCTCGATGGCGGGCGGATCGACACCAACCAGCCTGACCGGCAAGTGTGGCAATGGACGCTGACGAATCGTCCCGCGCATCCGCCCGAGTTCGGTTCGGTCAGCAACCTCGACTACAGTCCGCGTGTAGTGATGACGACCTTCCCGGACTTCGCGGCTGCCGGCGCCGCCTATCTGGAGCGTGCGCGTCCGAAGTCGGCTGTCACACCGGCGATCCGATCCCTTGCCGACCGTCTCACGCAAGGTGTCGACGATCCGCGACGTCAGGCGGAAATTCTGTACGACTGGGTCAGCACGCACATTCGCTACGTCGCGATCAATCTCGGCACGGGCAGCATCGTACCTCACGAAGCGGATGCGATTCTCGCGTCCGCCTATGGCGACTGCAAGGACCACGTGACGTTGCTGGAGGCGCTGCTTGCGGCGAAAGGCATTGCCAGCGCGCCGGTGCTCGTCAATCTCGGCACGATGTACTGGCTGCCAGGCGTTGCCGATCCGCTCGCGGTATTCAATCACGCGATCACGTACTTGCCGGCCTTCAAACTGTTCGCCGATTCGACCGCGGAAGTTGCCCGCTTCGGCGTGCTGCCGGGTTCCGAACTCGGCAAACAGGCACTCCTGACGGATGATGGTACAGGCGCGGCCCACGTCATCACGCTGCCGCTGTCGACGCCCGACACCGGACGTGTGCAGGTCACCACGAAGATTTCGCTCGACGCGCAAGGCAACGGCTCCGGAACGAGCCGGATCGACAACACCGGTACGTTCGACTGGGCGGCGCGCCGGATATTGACCCCGTTGCCGCCCGGCACCGAGTCGCAATTTGCCGCACGCATGCTTACGCTAACGGGGCAGGACGGCTACGGTACCTATCTGCACGGCGATTTGCTCGATTTGCGCAAACCGTTCCAATACGAGACGCGCTTCACGTTGCCGGATTATGCGCAGCTACCGGGCCCGGGCGCTTTTCAGGTGCCGCTCGGCCTCGGCAGTTTTTCCGGAATCAGTACCGCGTTCGAGACGATCATGGTCGACACGCGCGACTTCGCGATGCCGTTCCCCGGACGCCACGTGACGGAAACCACGACCATTACGCTGCCGGAGGGCATCACGGTGCCAAGGCTGCCACGCCCGGCCGAAATCCGCTCCCCGCTCGGCACCTATACCTCGTCGTACCAGACCGACGGCCGGACCGTCACCATTACGCGCAACCTCGACATCAGTCTGCCGACCGCGCTGATCGAGCCCGCCCAGTATCCTGCGTTCCAGCAATTCGGGCGGGCAGTGAGGCGGGACTTGCGCACCGTACTCGTCTATTGACGGTACTGACGTGGTCCCACGGGATTAAGACCTGGCTCTGGCGCGCCGACGAAGCGAGAACGAAGCGATCCGTCTAACCGGGCTCGTACAGGGCGAGTGGTCGATTCAACACGTTTCGCGCCATCGACCACTCGCGTGAAGCCCGAACGCATCACTCCCGCACGACGGCCGACCGGCGCAGCACAGAGCGGCCGAGCCCCTGCGCAACGCCCACACCGAGCAAGGCAGTACCGCCGCCGAGCAGATGATAAAGATGCAGGTTTTCGCCGAGCAACACGATCGCGATCAGCGCGGTAGCAATCGGCAGCACGTTCATGAACAGCGCGCAACGGTTCGGGCCGAGATGCCTGACGCCCTGCATCCACAGATACGGAAGCACGACCGAAGCGAGCACGCCCGCATACAGGATCAGCGGCACGCTCGCGCGCGTCGGCAACGCTTCGGCGGCCGGCAGGCACAGCAGCATCGGCAGCATGAAGACGAGCGCGAACAGCGCCTGCAGGTACGTCGATTGCCAGGTCGGCAGACCGACGTGCCAGCGCTTGAGCAGCACGCCATACAGCGCGTAGGCGAGCGCTGCGAAGATCATCAGCAGATCGCCGAGATGCACGCCGTTCGCGAGCAGCGTCGCCGGATTGCCTTGCGTAATCAGATAGACCACGCCGAGCAACGACAGCATTCCGCCGCCGACCATACCGGACGTCGGCGTTTCGCCGAGCAGCACCGTACTCGCGACCATCGTCATCAGCGGTACGAGCGCGGTGATGATCGACATGTTGGTCGCGGTGGTGGTTTTCGCCGCTTCGTACGACAGGCTCTGGAACAGCGCCATCGCGAGAAAGCCGAGCACCGCGAGTTTCGGCAGTTGCGGCACGATCGCCGCGCGGTTGCGCCACGCCGGCTTCAGCATAAATACGCTCATCAGCGCGACGGCCAGCAGCAAACGGTAAAACGTGATCGCCGACGGGTCGATCGTGTGCGCCGACAGCTTCGACACGATCACGTTGCCGGCCCACAGCAGGATTGCCACAAACGGAAACAGGAAATACGATCTCTTCATGTCTTGCTCTGCTTTGATGTCGTTGATTGATATCGTTGAGACGGGATCGAAGCGGTGCGTTGATCGCTCGTGGACGCGGCTCGCGCACGGCTTCAGGGTGAAGTACCATCGTGCGCCCGCGGCCTCGCGGCTGTCTCACGTCAAAAAGTCTTTACCTGTCGTGAAACGGTCAAGTGAGCGGTCAAATAAGCAGTCAAATGAGAGATCACGCGGGCGATCGAAAGCGCACTCGACCGCGCATCCATCTGCCTGTTTCCATACCCTGTTGCCAGCACGAATGAACACGCGAACCCATTCCGATGCGCGCGGCGCGACCGACACGCCTGTCGCGCCCAACGCTCACGTGCCGTTCGAAAGCACGCCGATGCCGGTCTCGGCGATGGCGGCCTGGTATCCGCACGGCACCGTGATTGCCGCGCACCGGCATCGGCGCGCGCAGTTGCTGTATGCAATCGAAGGCGTCATGCAGGTCGAATCGGCGACCGGCTCGTGGGTCGTGCCGCCGACGCGCGGCGTGTGGCTCGAACCGGAAGTCGACCATTCGGTACAGATGAGCGGTGACGTGAAGATGCGCACGGTATTCGTCGAGCCGGGCGCGGCCACGCATCTGCCGGCGCGCAGTTGCGTGGTCGAAGTGCATCCGCTATTGCGCGAGCTGATTCTCGCGGCGATCGACATACCGCTCGACTACGCGGCAGGCTCGCGCGACGATCATCTGATGCAGTTGCTGCTCGCGGAGTTGAATGCGGTGCCGTTGCTGCCGCTTTATTTGCCGTGGCCCGCCGAGCGTCGGCTGCGTGAAGTCTGCGACAGTCTGCTCGCCGCCCCCGACGACAACCGCACGATCGGCGCATGGGCACGCACGCTCGACGTATCGGAGAAGACTTTTCAGCGCTGGTTTCAGCGCGAAACCGGTATCACGTTCGGACGCTGGCGTCAGCAGGCGCGTCTGCTGCTCGCGTTGAAGCACCTCGCTCATGGAGAGAAGATCATCGCAGTCGCGATGAATCACGGCTACACGAGCCAGAGTGCGTTCGCCGCGATGTTCAAACGGCACTTCGGGGTCGTGCCGTCGGCGTTTTACGCGTAGTGGCGCGTGGGACCAGCGAGGGCTCGACGGCGACCGTGCGCTGTATCCCCGAATGCTGACGCATGCACGCGTCGGCGCGCGGTCTGTGCAATCTGGGGGGGCCCGCTTTCTTCGCAATCTTCTTTGCAAGCTTGGGGTTGGATGGGGAAGTTTGAGGTTGACGCATAGCGGGCTTGACCGTTAGTTGCGTTAAAAAGTAAGCGTCTCTTGCCCCCCATAGATGCCCTTCACTGTTCGACTGGTATGCCATGTGTCGTCAGGGGCGATCTGCACCGAGCCTGGCTCTCTCAGATCAGGCCCATGCCGCGACCGAATGCGACGCACTGCTGACGGCCTCGATCGGCTTCGATCTCTCACGCAGACAAGCTCGCAAGAATCCGTGAAAAATCGACACGCTTGCCGATGCCCGGAAAAACTCGCAACGCCAGTCGACGTGCAACCCTTGCTGCGCGTCGACTGGTGCACCGGGCCTGGCTTGTGATCCGATTAATGGACGCCGCTCACCACTGCATCGCCGCCCCCACGCCAACTGTCGTCCCCGCCGCGCTGGTGCCAAAGCCGGCCTTGACCTTGATGCTCTCGGAAATGCGAGCCGTTCCGCCAATGGCAACGGCCTGATATCCCCGATAGCCGGCGGTGCCCACTCCCAATGAAAGCGTCTTGCCCGGATCGACTTCGGGAATCATGGTCAAGGCCGTCGCCGCGACAATGCCGGCATACGCATAGCGCGCGGTCGAATTGATTCCGTCCTGCAGTTGGGCGGCACGCTGGTCTGTGTAGGCAGCTTCGCCGTACCTCGTTGAGTCAGCGTGCCGTATCCTGACCAGTCCAGGCTTGCCGCAAACCTGCCGCTGCCGTGTCTGAATCATGCACACCGAACACAATACATCCGGCCTTACTTGCCATTGTCGGCTCCGGCAGCACGCATAGCGCTCCCGCCCCGACCATTTCCAATGCGCCACCGACGATCTGAAGTCCGCCCCAGAGCCGATTGGAGAGCATCTCCGCCTGGCTGATCGACTGGCGAGCCAGAACTGCCGCCAGTTGAGGTGCACTCAGTACGACACTCACGCCACTCGAGTCCTCATTTGACATTCACATACCCCTGTCGTTATTCAGGCAGCCACATTAGCCGCCAGGCACAGGGGTATGGAATGGGCGCAGGATGATTTTTCAGACTTCTTTGTGCGATTAGCGATAAGCCGCCGCGCGACACAGCAGTGCAGTAGTCCTCATATAGCCTATCGACGAAAACAAATAGAACCGCGTCATCTACCGCGACCAGTAGAACAGCACCTGATACCTGCAGACAACATCAATCAGGAATCTCCGGCTCAACCAGCTTCGCCAGTTGCGCCAGCGACTCCTGCCAGCCGAGGTAGCACATCTCGGTGGGAATAACCTCGGGAATACCTTCCTGCACGATGTTGACTTCGGTGCCGCACAACACCTGCCGCAACGAAATCGTCGTGTTCATCTCGCCGGGCAGATTCGGATCGTCGAAACGATCGGAGTAGCGAATCTTCTCGAACGGCACCAGCTCGACATACTCGCCGCCGAACGAGTGGCCGTTGCCCGAGCCGAAATTGCGGAAAGACATCTTGTACGTGCCGCCGACCCGCGCATCCATGTGATGAACCTGACACGTGAATCCGTACGGTGGAAGCCACTTCGCTATCGCATCGGGTTCGAGAAACGCGCGATAGATCCGTTCGGGCGTCGAGCGCAAGACGCGATGGAATTTAACGGTTCCGGTAGCCATGATGAGTTCGCCTTTCACGAGAGGGGTTGAACATACTCTCACGACGAGCCGGCGCTGCGGAGATCGACACCGCGAAGACCAGGAGAAACCCGTAGATACGTCTTACGCGCGTCTAATTCCGCGCGAGCGTTTGCCCGATCACGAAGCGGTGTCCCTCGGGTGTCGCGACGACGAATTCACGCATGGCGTACGGACGGTCCATCGGCGGCTGAAGAATACGCGCGCCTTTTTGCACGAGTTCTTCATGGAGAGCGTCCACGTCGTCGACTTCCATGTAACCGAAGTAGCTGTGATCGCCGATCGCGGACGGCGCTAGCGCGCCTGGACATGAGCCGAGCATGATCCGCACCTGCCCTCTCGACACGAGACGCCAGTCGGATGCGTCGGCCCATTCCTCGCGAAAGCCGAGCACGTCACGGAAATACGCCGCGCTACGGTCGAGGTCCTGGACTGCGAGGACATAGGCGAATGGCCTCAAGGTACTCGCGTTGTTCTGCTCCGACATGAAGGTGTCTCCGCACGGCAAGTGCGATGCGATTGCGCCGGGAGCGCGCGAACCAGGGCGATCAGCCGGACACGCTCGAAACGCACGCTTACGTACTACGCACCAAGCCAGCCGAAGCTTCCTTGTCGCGAGCGCAGTACCCACGAGAATGATCACACAGCCGATGAGTATCCTCGGCGTAATCTTCTCGTCGAGAAACAACGCGCCCCACGCCACGCCGAAGAGCGGAATCAGAAACGTCACCGACGCCGCATAGGCCGCCCCGACATGCTCGACCAGCCGGAAAAACAGCACGTAGGCAAAGCCCGTGCAAAGCATGCCCAGCGCGGCCACGCACAGCCACGTCAGCGGCATGACCGAATGCCGCGGCCATGACAGCAGCGCCAGAGGAATCAATACGATCGAGGCGAAGAACTGGCTGCCGAAAGCCACGACAAGCGGCCGAATACCCGCGAGGCGACGTTTGGAGTAGTTGACGGCAAAGCCGTAGAACAAGGTTGCGAGCAGCGCCGCGGCAATCGCCGGCGTGGCGCCCTGGATGCCCGCACTGAGCGTGTCCCACACCAGAATCACGACGCCGATGAGGCCCAGCAACAAACCGGGAAGCTGCCCGCGCATCATCGGAGACTGGAACAGCGTGGCGGCGATCAATGCGGCCCACAGCGGTGTGGTCGCGTTCAGTACCGAATCGAGCCCGGCGTTCAGATACAGCGTCGAATAAGCAAGCAGGCAAAACGGAATCGCGGAATTGGTCAGGCCGACGATAAACAACGGCCACCATCTCGCACGAAATTGCTGACGTGCTTCGGCGGCACGCAATGCCGGTATCAAAACCAGCGCGGCAATGCCGACCCGAAGCGCGATCAAGGCAATCGGCCCGAATTCGGGCGTCGCGACGCGCATGAACAGAAATGAAGCGCCCCAGATTGCCGCAAGCAGAAAGAGTTCGATAAGGTTCATGGCGCCGGAATCGGGTTGACGGGGACGGTCATGACTCGACTGTAGCGGAAGCGCGGCGACGACTCTGGCCGGATTCGGACATGTGCATCACCACGCACTTCGCCGCGCCTCTCAAGCAGCGCCTCTCAAGTAGCGCCTCTCAAGTAGCGCCTCTCAAGTAGCGACCCTCAGGCCCCTCGAACCGGTTCCCCAAACAATGCCGCCAGCCCGGCAGGCGAGCCGAATACCGCGTCGGCGTCGTGCCCCGCGCCGTCGATCTCGATCGTGCGGTGAGCGAAACCCTGCGGGTGCCGCTCGCCCATGTAGCGCGTATAGGCGCGGCCGCGCGCGAGGCGATGCGGTCCCTGGGCGAGCGCGGCACAGGAGCGGTCCAGTGCCGGGTGTGCCGGATCGCAGTCGTTAGCGCCCAGCAGCAAGGTCACGTCGCGATGCACATAGGCGGCTTCCAGCGCGGCGGCATCCGGCAGCGCGTTGCCGTCGCGGGCATAGGCCGGCAGTTCGTCGAGGCCGTATTTCCAGCGGTTGAAGCCGGCGCAATGCGCCTCGTCGTAGCGGGCGAAGCAGCTCGTGCCGAGCGGGCGCTGCGTATCGAAGTACACATAGGACGACGGATTGGCGATCACATAGCGCAGCGCCACGCCGCGCCCGGCGAGGGCCGCGTCGCCGCGCACCAGCACCGCGTAGCGCTGTACCACCTGGCCGCCACCCGAGTGGCCGGCAACCACGACTTCGCGCAAGTCCGGAAACTTCCGCGGGTCGGCCAGTTGGGCCAGCACCGTGTCGAGTACGTCGAAGGAACTGAGCGGGGCTGGCGCCAGCGCCGTGCCGCCGCCCATCCAGTCGATCCACTCCCAGCGCAACGTGGACGCCGGCAGATGGTGTGCGTCGACGTCGGCGGCAGCGAGGAATTGCGGCACGATCAGCAGCGTGTCCACCGAATTGCGGCCCGCGCGCGTCCGTGCGCGATGCGCCAGCTGGAAATACGCATCCGCGTTGCGCAAACGGCCGTGAATCAGAATCACCGCGCGCTCGACACCCGGCTGCGGCGCATTCCATTCGCCGGTCGCAAACAGCGGCACCGTGCCGCTGCCGCCCCTCGCCTCGACGGTCAGGTGCTGGGGAGCGACGACGCTAACAGGTCGTTCGTTGGGCGCGCGCTCGTCGTTCGCGGACAAAAACTCGGTCATGCAGGAGGGCTCCTTTTGGCCGCCGAAGCGGTCAGGCTGTCCGGTTCGCCGAGCCTGGCGCCGTACGGGCCGCGCCGGGCCCCGTAGACCAGCGCAAGCGAGACGAAGCCGGCAAAGATCAGATAGAACGCGGGCGTCAGGCTGCTGCCGGTGAGCCGCGTGAGCCAGGTCACGGTTAGCGGCGCGAGGCCGCCGAACAGCGTGACCGCGACGTTGTACGACAGCGCCACGCCGGACGAGCGGCTGCGCACCGGGAAGAGCATCGCCAGCATGCCGGGATGCGCGCCCGACATCGCCGCGAGAAAGACCGTCGACACGATCTGGGCGAACAGCAAACGCTCGGCCGAAGGCGCCGAGACCACGAAGGCGAACAGCGGCCACGCGCAGAGCATCCACGCGATGGTGACCGGATAGAACAGCCGGTAGGGGCCGTAGCGGTCAGCGAGTCGCCCGGACAGCGGAAACAGGAACAGGTTCAGCACGCCGCTAAGGAACGCTCCGCGCAACGCCACCGCCAGCGGCAGATGCAACTGCCGCTCGACATAGACGGCCAGGTACGAATGCCACACGTAGTTGGTGGCGGCGCCCACCGCGATCACCCCCATCGCGCAAATCGCGGCGCGGCCGTTGTTGCGGAAGAACTGCCGCAACGAGACGCGCGGCGGCGGCGCTCCGTTCTCGCGCAACTGCTGGAACTCCGGCGATTCGGCCACGTGATGGCGGATATAGAAACCGATCGGTCCGGCCAGCACACCGCACAGAAAGGGCACACGCCAACCCCATGCCACCAGTTGCTCATGGCTCAGCCAGGAAGTCAACAGATAGCCGGCCCCCGAAGACAGCAGCAGCGCAAACGCCTGGGCCGACATGTTGAAGCTGCCGTAGAACATCTTGCGGCCCGGCGGCGCGTACTCGACCAGCATGGCCGACGCGGTCGCGAACTGGCCGCCCACCGAAAGCCCCTGCAGCACGCGTGCCAGAACGACCAGCGCCGGCGCGGCAAGGCCGATGCGGGCGTAGCCTGGCGTCAGCCCCATCAGCAAGGTGCTGCTCGCCATCGAGATAATCAGCAGCGAGAGCGCCCGGCTGCGCCCCACACGGTCCGCATACATGCCCAGCAGGATGCCGCCGAGCGGCCGCACGCAAAAGCCGATCGCGAAGGTGGCGAAGGTCAGCATCAGCGACAGATAGCCGGTGCCGGTCGGAAAGAACACCTGGGCGATGATCTTCGAGAAATAGCCGTAAATCAGGAAGTCGAACCATTCGAGACCGTTGCCGAGCACCGACGCGAAGATGGCCCGCCGCACCATGGCCCGCGACATGGGTGCGGCGCCGCTGCCCGACGCCGTGCCCGCCGATGCGATGCCGGCTTCATTGCTGGCGGCGCTCATGGCTTGCACCCCGGCGTATCGTAGATGGCCGCCAACGCGCAGACCGAACCGAGCATGCGCGCGCCGTCATGGCCCACGCCGGGCACCACGTGGAAGCTCTGGTTCAGGCCCTGCGGATGGCGCATCTGCAAATAGCGAAAATACCCTTCGGCGCGCGCGACGCGCTGAGGCCCCTGGGCCTCGGCCGAACAGCTCTGGTCGAGCGCCTTCTGTTGCGGATCGTTATCGTCGCCGCCGACGAGGTAGTAGACGCGCCGCGTCGCATAAGTCGCTTCGAGTTGCGCGGCGGTGCGCTCGCTCAGATAGGCGGGACGCTTTTCCATGCCGTACTTCCAGTCGTTGAACGCGGGACAGGCCGCCGCGTTGCCGAAGGGCGCCGGCTTGCCGTCGGCATCGGGCCGCTCGGCATCGAAATAGGCATACGACGACGGACTCGAAATCACATAGCGCACGTCGATGTTCTCCTTCGCGAGCAAGCCCGATTCGCGCGCGGCCACGGCATAGCGCTGCACCACCTGGCCGCCGCCCGAGTGGCCGGCGAAGACCACGTGCCGCAGGTTCGGAAAGCGCGTGCGGTCGGCGAGGCGCTCGACAATCGCATCGAGCACCGCATAGGAGCTGAGCGGCGCCGGAGCCACGGCGTTGTCGCCGGCCATCCAGCCGTTCTGGTCCCAGCGCAGCAGATCGGCGGGTTCGTCGCGCATGCCGAAATCGAGCGTGGCGAGAAATTGCGGCGCGATCAGCAGCGTGCCGTCGACATTCGCGCCGCTCTCCCGCGCCGCCTCGCGCGCCTTCTCCGCGCTGCGGAAATAGGTGTAGGCGTTGCGCAGCTTGCCGTGAATGACGATCACGGCTCGCGTCACCTGCGGCTGCGGCTGGTTCCAGTCGAGCGACAGATAGAGCGGAAATTCCGCCCGGCCGGCCGGCGTGCCGGGTAGGTCGACCGGCATCCGCGTGTCGGCGATGCGCGACACGGGGCGCAGATGCGGGTTGTAGACGTGAGCCGGGTCGGCCAGCACCGCGCGGGCAGGCAGGCTGTAGGCGCCGGCAAGTACGGCCGCGGCGGCAACGGTTGCCGTCATCGACGCGGCGAAACGGCGAGGCGAAAGACGACGCGAACGACGATGGAATGGAACGCGGATCATGCGGGCTAACTCCTTCGAGGCGTCTCGCGACAGGCAGGACGCACCAGACGACGAGCAAAAAATCAGAACTTGTGGAACATGCCGATCGTCACGCCGGTCTGGTTCGGGCCAAAGGCGGTGTTATCGGTCGTGCCGACCGGCGTATAGCTGCCGTCCGCAAAACGGGTGGCCTGCGCGTAGGCGACCGTCGCATAGAGCGAGGTGCGTTTGGACAGCGCGTATTGTGTACTGAGCACGCCCATCCACGCATTCGACGTGCCGGGCACGCTGTTCTGCTCGTAATAGTAAGCGGCGGTCAGTTTCAGGCGACGCGCCACCGGATAACGCACACCGCCCCACCACAGCGCCTGGACCTGCGAGCTGCTCTTCGTCGGCGTGTACAGATAGTGTTCGTAGCCGGCCAGCAGGCGAGCCCGGCCGATGTCCTGGCGAACCGAGAAGCTCAGGTTGCGCGAGCGGGTCCAAGTGTTGCTCGAATTGATCGCGCCGTTGCGGTAATCGTAGGCAACCGCCGCGCCGAACGAGCCGCCGTCGTAGTCGAGACCGGCGCCGTAGGCCGCGCTGCTCTGGAACGATGCCGCGTCGCCGCCGAAGCTGTAAGCGGCAATCGCGGTGAGACCGCGGAAGCTGCCCACGTACTTGACCGAGTTGTTGTTGCGCGCGCGGAACGCAAAGCTGTCCTGCGAGCCGGTGGTCGGAAACCACGTGTATTGCTGCGCGAACATCATCGGATCGTAGCGCAGCAGGATGTCGTACATCGGGGTGTACTGCAGACCGAACGACAACGAGCCGTAGTGGTCGTTGGACAGACCCACCGCCGCCGTGCGGTTGAATATCGTGTTGGCGCTGGCGAAGGAGCCGTCGTTGGAATTGAAACCCGACTCGAGCACGAACCAGACCGAATTGCCGCCGCCGAGCGGCTCGGTCCCGCGAATGCCGAAGCGCGAATTGTGGATGCCGCCGGAATTCATCTGCACCAGCGAGCCGCCCTTGCTGCCCGCATGCGACAGAAATTCGACGTTGGCGTCGATCACGCCATACAGGGTGACCGAGCCGGGACCTGCCTCGGACGAACCGCTGGCGAGCGCCAGCGCCGGATCAGTCTCCTCGGCCTGGGCATGAGCGAGCGGAGCGACGGCCCAGCCGGCGAGCGCCAGAGCGGTAGCGATACAGGTCTTTTTCACGGGGGATCTCCTTGAATTGTTATCGGATGCCGCGACAGACACGCCTGCCGCGGGCTTGAGTTCACAAAATCGCAGCCATCCTAGCGTCGGCAGATATAGATGTAAAATACATATTTAATGAGGTTCGTATATTTATTAAATATGTCTCGCGACGCATCGTTTCTGGAGACGGGTTGATGGAGCTTCGACATTTGCGCTACTTCCTGGCCGTGGCCGAGGAAGGCCAGTTCACGCGCGCGGCCGAACGGCTGGCGATGCAACAGCCGCCGCTATCGCAGCAGATCCGCCTGCTGGAGGAGGAGGTCGGTTTCGATCTGTTCGTGCGACTGCCGCGCGGCGTGGAGCTCACCGAGGCGGGCAAGGCCTTCGCACAAAACGCGGAACTGGTGTTCGATACCTTGCAGCAGGGCCTCGCGCATGCGCGCCGGATCGCACAGGGCAAGCTGGGCACGATTTCCGTCGGACTCACGAGTTCAGCCGGTTTTCATCCGGCGACGACCGAGGCGATCCGCGCCTTTCGCGCCGCCGAGCCGGGTGTGGAGATCGAACTGGCCGAACTGAACGCGGCGGAGATCATCGAACGGCTGTCGTCGGAGCAGTTGCATGTGGCCTTTCTGCGCAAGCCCGTCGACACACCCGAGGACGTGACCTTCGAGCCGCTGCTGGACGAACCGATGGTGGTCGTATTGCCGGTCGGACACCGGCTACTCGCGGGCATGAAAAAGACGCCGCCGGAGTTGCCGCTCAAGGCGCTCGAACACGAGGACTTCATTCTCGTGCGGCGGCCTGGCGCGCCGGGCATGTATGCGGACATCCTCGCAGCCTGCAAGCGTGCGGGGTTTCTGCCGCGCGTGGCCCGCGAGGTGCCGCGCATGCTGACGGGCATCCATATGGTGGCAGCGGGTTTCGGCGTCACCCTGGTGCCCGCCTCGATGCAGCATTACGAGCATGCGAGCACCGTGTACTGCCGTCTGAACGAAGCGGCGAAACTGACTGCGCCGCTGTATTTCGCCTACCCGACAGTGATCCGGCACAATCCGGCTGCACTGCGTTTCGTCGAGTTTATGAAGACGCAGCGGCGTATGGGGGGGACGGGATAGGCGGTTGGGCGTATCGGCGGGGTGTTGGTTGACGGCGCATTATCTGCACAGGAAGATAGTCGAGAACGCCAACGCATGCTGTCGCATTGCCAGCAACAAACGTCGACTGCCACCGCCCCACCCGGAGCCGCACATTGATCTCGCACATTTTTATCGGCGTCAACGACTTCGACCACGCCTTCGAGTTTTATTCGGCTCTGATGCAGGAACTCGGACACTCGTTGAAATTCTGCGAGCGCGATAAACCTTGGGCCGGCTGGATGGCAACGGATGCACCACGACCGCTCTTCCTTATCGGCAAGCCCTATAACGGAAACGCGGCACGCAGCGGCAACGGTCAAATGATCGCGTTGCTCGCACGTGACAGGCACACGGTCGATCGCGCCTACGCCCGGGCAATCGCCAACGGAGCGACCTGCGAAGGCGCTCCTGGCCTGCGGCCACAGTACCATCCTCACTACTATGGCGCGTACTTCCGCGATGCCGATAACAACAAGCTCTGCCTATGCTGCCACGACGAGCCGTGAAATAACGGACTCATCGCGCGCGCCGTTCCGTTCTGCTCAATCATCCATCGGCCGGTCGTTCGGATGCTCGAACACGGCCTTCATGGTATCGCTCATCGGCATATCGAGGTTGATTCCCTTCGGCGGAATCGGCGACATGAACCACGTTTTGTAGAGCTTTGCGCCTGTGCCGTTCTGCTCGATCTTCGCGATCGTGCGGTCGACGATCGCCTTCATCGCAGTGTCGCCCTTCGGCAACATGCAGGCGATCGCCTCATGCGTCTGCGGCTCGCCGATCACCACATAGTCAGCCGGATTACCCGAAGTCGCCCGCTCGGCAGACAGCACGTCCGAGTCCATAAAGAACGCTTGCGCGCGCCCCGTCTCAAGATTCAGGAACGAGCCGCTGTGATCGCGGGCGGAGATAATCGTGATATTCGCGTGCTTCTCCTCGACGTATTTACGCAGATAGCGCTCCGACGTCGTGCCGGCCGTCACTGCGACCGTCTTGCCATTCAGGTCGTTGAACGAATGAATACCCGAATTGGCTTTGGTCAGCAGCCGGGTTTCCGTGACCGAGATCGTATTGGAGAAGCCGACCTGCTGAGCCCGTTCCTTGTTATTGGTCGTGCCGCCGCACTCCAGATCGATCGTGCCGTTCTGCATCAACGGTATGCGGTTTTGCGCATTGACCGGAATCATCCGCACCTGTAGCGACGGCGCGTTGATTGCCTGCTGAATCTCCTTGACGATTTCCTGCGCGATATCGCGCGAATAACCGACGACTGCCTGATTATTGTCGTAGTACGAATAAGGCAGCGACGACTCGCGGTAGCCGAGCACGATCGTATTGCGCTGCTTGATGTCGGCGAGCCTGCCCGTGAGATCCTGCGCGTGCGCGGCAAACGTCAGGCAGCCGAGCAGCAGTGCCGGAATCGCGCGTTGTATCAGCGTATGCATGTTGTCTCCTTGTCAGCTTTGTTATCAGTTTCAATTCATGCTTATGCCCGCAGCGATTCGCAAGCGAGCGCGATGCGCCGGCAGCCCTCCTGAAGCTGTTCGTACGACGTCGCAAACGAGATCCGGAATGCCGGCGACAAACCGAACGCCGCGCCCTGAATCACGCCGACGTCCTGCGTCTCCAGCAGGTACATGACGAAGTCGCCGTCGTTTTCGATCACGCGTCCGTCCGGCGTGCGTCGTCCTATCACACCTGCGCACGACGGATACACATAGAACGCTCCCGTGGGATTCGGACAATAGAGGCCGTCGATGGCGTTCAGACGCTCCACGACGAGATCGCGCCGCCGCTGGAATTGCGCGCGCCATTCGGCGAGAAAATCCTTCGGACCAGTGAGCGCCGCGAGCGCGGCGGCCTGGCTGATCGCCGAAGGGTTGGTTGTACTTTGCGACTGCAGCTTCGCCATCGCCCCGATCAGCGCCTTCGGGCCACCCGCGAAGCCGATGCGCCAGCCCGTCATCGCATAGGCCTTCGAAACGCCGTTGACGGTCAACGTACGTTCCTGAAGATGAGGGTTGCACTGCGCGAACGTTGCGAATTTGAAGCCATCGTAAATCAGATGCTCGTAGACGTCGTCGGTCAGAATCCAGACGTGCGGATGGCGGCTCAGTACTTCGCCGAGCGCCGCCAGTTCGCTTTCGGTGTACGACGCCCCGGTCGGATTGCATGGCGAATTCAGCACGAGCCATTTCGTGCGCGGCGTGATCGCGGCTTCCAGTTGCGCGGGCGTCATCTTGTAGGCGCTGCCGACATCGCATTCGACAATCACGGGACGTCCGCCATTGAGCAGCACCATGTCCGGATACGACACCCAGTAAGGTGCCGGCACGATGACCTCGTCGCCCTTATCGACGGTGCAGGTCAGCGCATTGAAGATGACCTGCTTGCCGCCATTGCCGACGCTCACTTCATCCTGCGCAAACACCAGGCCGTTCTCGCGCTCGAACTTCTCGCGAATCGCGCGCTTCAATTCAGGCGTACCGTCGACGACCGTATAACGCGTCTTGCCGCTTTTCATCGCGTCATAAGCCGCTTCGATGATATGCGGCGGCGTGTCGAAGTCGGGCTCGCCGACGGTCAGCCCGATAATCTCGCGTCCCGCTGCCCGCAACTCTTTCACCCGCGCGGTCGCCATCGAACTCGGCGACGGTTTGATCCGTTCGAGGCGTGCTGCAATCAGTTTCATGTCGATTCCTTCATGTCGATGCTTTTTTTCTTTGCGTGCTTATGCGATCACACCCTGCTCTTTCAGGTACGCGTCGATCCAGCCGCGCTTGTCCTGCCCCGCCAGAATCGCCTCTTTGCGCTGCTGTTCGCGCTTTGCCTGCGCGCGCGCCGCCTCGAGTACCGCGTCGAGCCGATTCGCAGGCACGGCGACGAGTCCGTCTTCATCGCCGACGATCAGATCGCCCGCCTCGATCACGAGACCGCCGATCGCGACCGGCACATTGATTTCGCCAGGGCCTTCCTTGAACGGACCGCGATGCGTATTGCCGCGCGCGAAGCACGGAAAATCGGCGGCATGGAAGGCCGCCACGTCGCGAATCGCACCGTCGATCACAAAGCCGGCCACGCCACGTACCTGCGCGTGCATCTGCATCAGTTCGCCGACCAGCGCCTGCGTCACCTCCGCGCCGCCGTCGACGACGATCACGTCACCGGGCTCGGCGATATCGATCGCCTTGTGAATCATCAGGTTGTCGCCCGGACGCACCTTGACCGTCAGCGCGCGGCCGACCAGCTTTTTCTCGCGGTGATAGCGCCGCAATCCGATCACGCCGCACAAGCGGTACATGTTGTCGCTGATATGCGGCGTGACGATCGCTCTGAACGCCTCGATCGTGGCAGCCGGAATCGATGCCGACATCGGCAATATCCGGAATCCTAAATTGTTGGAATGGCTCATGGATTGACTCCTGAATACGCTCGAATAGGAAAATCAGAAACTCGGATTTCGCAGCAGATACGGCACGAGTCCACCCGCATCGAGAATCGCGAGCATGTCTCGCGCGATCGGCGCCGCCTGCAAAGGTTCCGTCATGCCTTCGCATCGCACGATCACCTGCTCGCCCAGTTCGATGGACAGCGCGGCGCCCTCGGCAATGCGGCTCGTGTCGCACTCGATCGGATAAAGCCCGTTGTTCACCGCGTTACGGAAATAGGTGCGAGCGAAACTCTGTGCAAGCACGACCTTGATGCCGGCACCGACGACCGCCGTCACCGCGACTTCCATCGCCGAACCGCAACCGAAGTTCTTGCCCGCGACGACGATGTCGCCCGCACGCACCGACGCCGCGAATTCAGGCGCGATCGTCTCGAACAGATACTGTTTCAGGACCGCGGGATCGAGTGATTCCCGCTTGCGTCGCGAAGAAATGATGTAGTCAGTATTGACGTCGTCGCCGAAGCGCCGCGCCATGCCGTTGATCGAAGTTGTCATCGTGATTGATGTCCGGCAAGGAGCATTCTGGGGCTCGCGATGTGGCCGGCGATCGCGCTTGCCGCACACACCTCGGGCGACGCAAGAAAAATATTCGCGGTCGGATTGCCCATGCGGCCTTTGAAGTTGCGGTTCGCGGTTGAAATCACGTTCGCGCCGTCCTCGGGAATCGCACCGCTCGTGCCACAGCACGCGCCGCAGCCGGGCGTGACGATCACCGCGCCGAGCGCGATCAGTTCGGCCAGTTCGCCGCCCTGCGTCAGCTCCAGCAGCACCTCGCGCGAAGCCGGTGTCACGACCAGTTGCACGCCGCTCGCCGGCTGGCCGAATTCACGGAACACGCCGAGCGCCTGACGAAAGTCTTTCGTGCGCCCGCCGGTGCAGGTGCCGAGAAACACCATCTGCACCGGCGTCGCGTCGAGCGTTTCGACACGCACGTTGCCGGACACCTGATGCGGCACCGCGACAAACGGTTCGAGCGACGCGAGATCGATGTCGAGCGTGCCGGAATAGATTGCGTCCGCGTCAGCGTGCAGCGCGCCCGACAGATCATCCACGCGGCCTTCGAGGTAACGGCGACACGCCTCGTCGTAGGGAAAAATCGCGTTCTTCGCACCGAGTTCGACCGACATATTGGCGACCACGAGACGATCCTCGAAATCGAGGCTCTGCACGCCGTCGCCGGCGAATTCGAGCGTCTCGTAGGTCGCGCCGTCGGTGCCGAGCAATTGCGCGAGATATAGCGCGAGGTCCTTCGGATAGACGCCTTGCGCGAGCCGGCCATGCAATCTCACGCGAATCGATGCGGGAACCTTCAACCAGACCTTGCCGGTTTTCATCACCCCCGCGAGGTCGGACGAACCGATCCCGGTCGCAAAGCAGTTCGCCGCGCCATACGTGACCGAATGGCTATCCGCGCCGACGAGCAGGCGGCCCGGCGCGGCAAAACCCTTTTCGACGACGAGTTGATGGCCGATCCCCTCGCCGACATCGAATAAGGGTATGCCCTGTTCTTTCGCAAAGCGCCGGATGCCGGCCTGCAGCAATGCCGCTTTCGGACTCGGCGCAGGCGCGTAGTGATCCAGCGCGAAAAGCAGCCTGCGAGGCGCGTGCACACGTTCGCCGCCCATCGCGGCGAAGTAGTCCATCGCCATCGGAATCGAGCCGTCGGTGCCCAGCGCGTAATCGACCTCGCAGATCACGACGTCGCCCGCGCTCACGTCGCGGCCCGATTTCGCCGACAGAATCTTTTCCGACAGGTTTTTTCCCGACATAGCTCGATCTCGCCGATAAACTCAGCATCGACCCGACGGTCGACGCGACATGGGCACAGTATCGCAAAGACACCCATCGGGAACACGGAGTAATCGGCATCGCGACCCATGAAAAAAATTCCTGGTTCGGCAAGGCCTGCGGCCATGGCCGCGGCCTCGCCACTTGCCAGAAAACCCCTCGGCAACCGATACTGTGCATCATTGCCGAACCGGCGCGAACGCCGGCCCCACACCCTGTATTCCGACCTCAGTGATCACACTCAAGCAGCTCGAAGCGGTCTACTGGGTGGCTCGCCTTGGAACGTTCGCGGCCGCCGCCGATCGCCTTCATACGACGCAATCGGCCATCTCGAAGCGCGTCAACGAACTCGAGGTTTTTTTCTCGACGCCGCTGTTCGACCGCAGCCACCGCACGCCGCGCCTGACGCCGAAAGGCCGCGATCTGCTCGACACGGCGGAAGAAATGCTGCAGTCGCGTGACCGCCTGCTCGAACGGATGGGCAAGCAGGTCGAAGAAGTGCGGCGTTTGCGCATCGGCATTACCGAGCTGATCGCGCTGACGTTCCTGCCGCGACTCGTGCGCGAGATGCGGCTCGCCTATCCGGCGGTTTCGTTCGAGCCTGAAATCGACGTCAGCACGAAACTGACGTCGCGGCTGCTGGCCGGCGAGATTGATTTCATCATCGCACCGACCGCGATCAGAACAGCGCGCTTCTCATCGATACCGCTGCGCAAACTGCATCTCGCGTGGATGGCGAGTCCGTCGCTCGTCGGCGAAGCACGCACGCTGTCACTCGATGAAATCGCCGCGTGGCCGATCCTGATGCAGGCGGGCACGTCGGGCGTCGATGCGATCTACGAGCGCTGGTTCGAATCTCACAACGTATCGATTCGCCGCGCGTTCGCGGGCAACAGCCTGATCTCGCTGTGTTCGCTGACGATCGCGGGCGTCGGCATCAGCTATCTGCCATCGCTTTATTTCTCGGACTTCGTTCGGCAAGGCGAACTCGCGGTACTGCATTCGACGCCCGAGTTGCCGGCCGTGCGCTACTACGCGGTCTATCGCAATGACGGGCCGCTGCCGCTCTACTCGCATGTGGCGAGCCTCACGCGCGAATTCTGCGACTTTTCGAAGCCGGATTTTCATCCGCCGGTGAATAGCCGGAGCGCTTGAGGCTCCCAACGCAGGCCGCCTATTTTTAAAGTGCTACGATAAATCCCGTGACTCGCCGTATTCCCGCACAACGTGTGGAATCGTTGCGTCGTGCAGCCCGATACTCAAGCAAAGTCAAGCACAGAGGAGACACTCCATGAAATTCTCGAAGCTGCTGCTCATCAACGCGCTGGCTCTCTCGGCCCTCGGCTTTACCGCCGTTGCCGCTCATGCCGAAGACCTGCTCGATAGCGTCAAACAGGCTGGCGTTCTGAAGATCGGTCTCGAAGGCACCTATCCGCCGTTCGACTCGCGCAACAAGGACGGCGAGCTCGAAGGCTTCGACGTCGACGTCGCCAAGGCCGTGGCAGCGAAGCTCGGCGTGAAGCCGGTGTTTATTCCGACCGAATGGAGCGGCATTATCGCGGCGCTGCAAAGCGGCAAGTTCGACGTCATCGTCAACCAGGTCACCATTACGCCGCAACGCAAACAGATTGTCGATTTCAGCCAGCCGTACACGTACTCGGCCGCGCAATTGATCCAGCGCGCCGACGACAAGCGCGAGTTCAAATCGCTCGACGAATTCAAGGGCGACAAGAAGATCGGCGTGACGCTCGGCACGAACTACGACCAGATGGCGCGAGCCGTGCCGGGCATCAACGTGCTGACTTATCCGGGCGCGCCCGAAAAGCTGCGCGATCTCGCCGCCAAACGTATCGACGCGACGATCGACGACCGGCTCATGCTGCCGTACATCATCAAGAACTCGCAGTTACCGCTGCGCACGGGTGCGGTGCTGAAAGGAGCCGATCAGGAGATGGGCATCCCTTTCCGCAAGGACAACCCGAAGTTCGCGAAAGCGCTCGACGATGCGCTAACGCAGATGAAGCAGGACGGTACGCTGAAAAAGATCTCGATGCACTGGTTCGGCACCGACGTGACCCAGCCTGTCGCGCAGTAACTTTCTGAATCTGGTTCGGGTCACGCACCTGCGCCGATCTCTGCCTGACGATCGGCGCAGATACACGGTCTGTTCACTCCCGCCCCTCTCCCGCAGCAGCGCCAGCGACCAACGCTGCCAACGCCCCGACGAACGGCGCGCGACGGTCAGACGCCGGCCATACCGTATCCGCTGACCGCCTGCGTGGTCAGCAACATCCGACTAGCGGCACCCAGGCATCCACGCGCGACTCGCGCTCACTTCGTGCCCGCCGGCGCCTGGACCATCTTCCATCCGTTGCCGGCCGGATCGCGGAAACCGGCATCGACACTGCCGAAGCGATCCGTCGGTTCCTGGGTGAATTCGACGCCGCGCGCTTTCATCTGCTCGTAGCTCGCGCGGCAATCCGCGACGGAAAGAACGAGCGGCGGCATTGCCCCTTTCGCGACCATCGCACGCAGCGTTTGCGCGGTGGCCTCATCGTGAATCGGCGGCCCCGGCGTGAACAGGCCGAGCTGAAACGATGGCTGCTCCGGATGCTGGACAGTGAGCCAGCGGTACGAACCGTTGCGCACGTCCGTGTGAACGCGGAATCCGAGCTTGTCGACGTAGAAAGCGAGCGCTTCGTCCTGATTGTCGACATACAGGCCGACCACATTGATACCCTGATTCATGACACCTCCCTGGTTGAGGGCTCGACTGTATCGTCGGCGTCGCGGCGGCGCTTCTCCAAAACTGCGATCGTGAGATCGGGACGTTGCGCGGCCTTCAGCACACAGGCGGGCACACATTCGAGCCGCGACTGGCTGGCTCTCGCCTCGACGCGCATCTCGCCGGGACTGCGGCCCGTGATGTCGCGAAAGATACGGCCGAAGGTGCCGAGGCTTTCCCAACCGGTCGCGAAAGCGATGTCGGTGATGCCGAGGTCGGTATCGCGCAATAGCGTGACCGCCTGCTCGATACGCCGTGTCAACAGATAGCGATGCGGCGGAACGCCGAAAGCCCGCTTGAACGAGCGCGCGAAATGCGCTTCCGACACGCCGCTGACTTCGGCGAGCCGCCGCACCGGCCACGCCTCGTGCGAAGCGGCGTCCATGCGGTCTTTGGCGCGCAACAGCCGGCGCAACAGCCGGCGCAACAGCGCCGGGGCTTCGAGCGCGCCGGCGCTGGCCTGTGCCTCGGTGGACGGTGGAAGATCGTGATGGTCTCGACGACGGGGCATGAGTTCGAACGAGCGACGCTGACAGTAAGCGGTAAGTTTAGCTCGTCTCAAGCCGTCCGCTGCCCCTTACCATAAGCAAGCCGGCCGTTCTTCGACAGCAACACCGCAACCGGTCTCGTCATGTCGAACTCGGAGAAAATGATCGTCACGCTGACGGTAATCGGCACCGCCAGAAAAGCGCCCGGCACACCCCACAGCGCCGACCACATCGCCATGCTCGCGAGGATCGCAAACGGACTCAGGTTCAGCGAGTTGCCCGTCATATACGGGTCGAGGATGTTGCCGATCACAAAGTGAATCGCGGTTAGCGAAAGCAACACGATCAGTATCGAGTTCAGATCGCCGAACTGCAGCACCGACATGAGCACCGGAAACACGATCGCGAGTACCGAGCCGATATACGGCACGTAGTTGAGCAGCGCGGTCAGCACAGCCCACAGCCCCGCGAATTCGAGGCCGACGCTGCGCATCGCGAACCAGCAGATCACGCCGAGCAGCACGCCGAGAAACGTCTTCAGCGCGAGATAAGCACCGATGCGCCGGTTGATGTCAGTGACGACGGCCCTGATCCGCGCCGCGTTGGTCGAATTCGCGGTCATGTTCGCGAGCTTTTCGCCGAACGTGCTGCGCTCCACCAGCAGAAAGCTCGCATACAGCACGATCACGAAGAGGTCGATGATGACCGACGACAGCGACGTGAGCATGCCGGTCACGACCGCCTGAATGTTCAGCTGCGTGAGCATGTTCCGCCGCAGCGACTCCCAGGTCGGCTCGCTGTCGAGTTGCAGCAGCACCGAGATCTTGTGGATCATCACGAGAACCGAGTCCTGGTAGCGCGGCGCCAATGCGACGAGCGCATCGTAATTCGCGACGAGCATGTCGACCACGAAGAAGATCGCCGCCGCGATCAGGAACATCGAAAGACCGTAGCGCAACTGCACCGGCAAGCGCGGGCCGATCACCGGAATGCGTTGCAGCAGACGTGTGAAATCGACGACCACATAGACCGCGATTGCGCCGAACACGATAGGAACGAACACCGCGCGGCCGATATACAGCACCCAGCCCACAATCAGCAGCAGCACCACCACGCATACGGACGCCTGCAATCTGTCGGTCATCGGTCAGTGCTCCATTGATCCGCAAATGGTTCGCTTCGGGGTCCACGGTACGATCGGCTCGCATGGCTGTCGAACGGCGGACAGCACCGATATTCGCATATAACGATGACGGACACGGCACGGAGTACACGATGCCGCAACGTCAGCCGTACCCGATACGCCGACGCGCGATCGTCATCGCGAACTCGCCGCCGCGCTGCGGGCGCAAAGGCGTGCGCAAGACGCGCTCGAGGGCAAAAGCCCGGCGAATTACGCCGCAAATTGCGTGGCCGAGCGCGTGGCGACCGTGCGCGGCATCAACGCGGCGGGCCCGTGCGACCGATGCCGCCCGGACGCCGCGAGCCGATCCCCGTGGCAGAACGCGACGCGACATTCGCGACCAGAATCATCGATGCACCGGCAAGCCCACTCGACACATGCTTCAATGCATGGCCCGCGATCATGTGATGCGTCAGCTCCCAGATCTGCCAATCGAGACTTTCGAAAATTTTCGCAATGCCATAGAAAACGATCACGAGCATCCACGCGAACACACCGTTCACCTTGCGCGTGAGCGTCATGCCGACGATCAGCATGAGCCCGCCGAATTGCAGAATCGCATAAGGCCACAGGCTGCTGAAGACGAGCCAGTAGGCAACGGTCGCCGGCGATACGACGACCATGATCAGCATCTGCGTCCAGCCCACGCGCTCTCCGGTGGCCGAGGTCCATAGCATCGCGAGGATGCCGGCGAACACGATCGTCATCGGCAGACGGTCCCACACAAGCGTCGCATCGGTCGGCGCCATGTGATAGTAGGCCGAACCAAATGCCGTCAGGAGCAGCCCGAACGCGGCGACGACCATGCCGGGGAATTGCGCCGGCTGATTCGACGCATGCCGCTTCACCCAGCCAAGACAAAGAATGCCGGCGAGCAGAATGACGAGATTCGACAATACGTCCGATGCGTTATGCAGTGAGCCAAGCGAACGTTGATCGGCAAAGTGGTGATAGGCGGCGGGCTGCGCGAGCGGCCATATCGTCTGCAACACCGTGCCCACCACGAATAGCATGACGCTGCCAAGCAGCAAGCGGGAAATCTTCACGTTGCTCGACTCCGGAATGGGCGAAACGCTCGATGGACGCTCACGCAAACATTGACGCGCAGCGGCTCGAACGTTACCTGGGTTGCTCCCCGTTCGAATTCGCACGGCCTGCCCGTATCATCGGACAAACCGGTCCGCGCAACAAGACCGTTTTGCCGGCACCGATTGCTCTGCGGCCATAGTATTCTGCTCGTTCCCGGCAAGACGGCATGCGGAACATGCATGCAAGGCGCCGGGTGCGGCAGGCAGTGCTGGCGCGATGTTTTCATGTGTAAAACCAGCGGGTCACGATGATCCAGAGGAATCCCTGAACTCCATGCAACGGCAGAAACATGACCCGTCCTATTCGCGCCGCCCGTCTCGTCACTGGCCGGGCGTCATGCCCACGCTCCTGCTATGTGCGAGTCTGCTCGGCGGCTGTGCGTTGCCGTCGCTCGACAACCGCACGGAATCGAGCGCGTTGACGCCCACGCAAGCTGCCGCAACCGATCTGGGCCGCGCGGTTGCTCCCGAGCTGGCCGCGCATGCTGGCTTCGCAGGCATCTATCCGCTAGAGGATGCACACGTGGCGTTCGCTGCCCGCATGGACCTGATCCGCTCGGCGCAGCGTACGCTCGACATCCAGTACTACATCTGGCGCGACGATCTGACCGGTACGCTGCTGCTCGAACAGATCCACGAGGCCGCGGACCGCGGCGTACGCGTGCGGCTGCTGCTCGACGATCTCGGCATTCCTTCCGCGCTCGACCCGACGCTCGCGGCGCTCGACGCGCATCCGAACATCGAGGTGCGGCTCTTCAATCCGTTCGTCGTGCGCAGCCCGAAATTTCTCGGCTTTCTGACGGACTTTTCGCGCGCGAACCGGCGCATGCACAACAAGTCGCTGACGGCCGACAGCACCGCCACGATTCTCGGCGGCCGCAATATCGGCGACGAGTACTTCGATGCAACCGACGGCGTGGTCTTCGCGGACCTCGACGTGCTAGCCGTCGGGCCGGCCGCGGCCGACGTTTCCCGCGACTTCGACCGCTATTGGGCGAGCGCGTCGGCTTATCCGGTCGAGCGGATTCTGCCGCACGAGAGCGTCGACCAGTTGGCCGAACTCGAACGCAAGGCACACGCCATCGAGCAGCAACCCGCGGCGGCCGCCTACATGGACGCGCTGCGCGGCCCGCACGTCGTGCAGAAGATGCTCGACGACACGCTGCGATTCGACTGGGCGAAAACGCAC
Organism: Paraburkholderia sp. Cy-641; assembly: GCF_011752945.1. Taxonomy (NCBI): domain Bacteria; kingdom Pseudomonadati; phylum Pseudomonadota; class Betaproteobacteria; order Burkholderiales; family Burkholderiaceae; genus Paraburkholderia; species Paraburkholderia sp. Cy-641. The sequence goes on along the minus strand of NZ_VWWM01000017.1, from coordinate 33,138 downwards.
ATGATCAGCGACGACCCCGCGAAAGGTCTCAACAACGCGCCGCCCGAAGCCCTGATTCCCAATCAGATGCGTGAAGTGCTCGGCGAGCCCTCGCGGGAAATCGACCTCGTGTCGCCGTATTTCGTGCCGGCGCGTACCGGCACACAGTATCTGACCGACCTCGCCGCGAAAGGCGTCGAGGTGCGCGTGCTCACGAACGCGCTCGAAGCGACAGATGTGGCCGCCGTTCACTCGGGCTATATGAAGCGGCGCGTCGAATTGCTGAAGAACGACGTCCACCTGTACGAATTGCGGCGCGTGCCGGGCACGCCCAGCAAGAAAGAACCGTCACCGGGGCCATTCGGCAGCTCGGGGTCGAGCCTGCATGCGAAGACTTTCGTGGTCGACTCGCAACGGGTTTTTGTCGGCTCGTTCAATTTCGACCCGCGCTCGGCTTACCTCAACACGGAACTCGGTCTCGTGATCGACAGCCCCGAACTGGCGGCTCAGGTGGACAAGACGTTTCTCGCGCTGCTGCCGAAAGTCGCGTACGTCGTGAAGCTCGACGAAAACGGCAAGCTCTACTGGATCGAACGCAACAGCGACACCGAAATCCGCCATGACGTCGAGCCGAATACGACCTGGTATGGCCGGCTCGGGGTGTGGATGCTATCGGTTCTGCCGATCGAATCGCTGCTATAGCAGCGGCGCAGAGACTCGCGGAAAGACTCAGCGAGATGCACGAGCGCGATGGATCATCATCAATATAGCCAGGCATTTCGCCAAATGCCTGGCCTCTGAATCATCACTGAACCGCTGCATCGCGAGAATCATGACGAACGCTCAGAAGCGCCGCACATCGGGATCACGCAATGGGTCAGGCGTGCGCGCCGTTTCGCGCAAAACACCGCTGGTATCGAACGAGAAATTGAACAGCAGCTGCGTAATGTTGTTTTCGGTGTAACGGTACGACCACACTTCGCGTTGCGAGAGGCGGAAGAACTGCGTTTGCACGGGCCGGCCGAAATTGATCAGCACGTCGTCGCGCGTCCATTTGCCGATTTCCGCGCGATTGAATTCGCGAATCTGCGAGACCTGACGCACGTTCACGATCTTGCCCGATGCGTCGATGTCGGCGGCCACGGTGGTCGAGCCCATCGGCTGCGTCGGCCACATGAGCCGGCGGCCGCCATTCGGCAACTCATAGACTTCGCGCGGCGGCCCCATCCTCGCAATGATCGCGGACTGATCCTGACCGGCCTCGAATTGCTGCCACGGCTGCGCACAGGCCGCCAGCAGCAACGCTGCCATGCACGTCACTGCCGCGCGACGCAAAGTCACGGACGCGCGCGCGGTACGCGTGACAAAGTCGGGAACGTGGGCAAGGCGGCGGATCGACATGGATTTCTCCCGTTACGCTCAGTCATGCAGATCGCGCATGAGAGGCGTGTGATGTGTGTGAAAGTCACGCCACCTGACAGGTCTCGTGCTAGGCCTCATGACGGCCCTCGACGATCGCGCTGGCACGGCGCGAGGCCGGCAACGAACCCCACCATGAATGACAGGAAGAACCCCCGCGCACCCATGGCGGTTATGCAGCAGGCGAGGCTTACTGCACGAGCTTGGCGCGCAGACGCGCGTGCTCTTCAGCCGAAATCGAACCGGACGCCTTGAGCTTGTCGAGCTTTTCCAGTTCGTCCGCCACACTGAAGCCGACGACCTGGCGCAGGTCTTCGCGCACCTGTTTGGCACGCGCCTGATCGCGCTCGGCCATGCCGCGATGTTGCGTGAGCAGATACGCGAAGATGCCGATATACGGCAGGATGATCAGGAAAATCACCCAGAGAACTTTGCCCCATCCCGAAACATCGTGGCGGCGGAACAGGTCGCTCGAGACCGTAATAAGCAGCCAGAACCACAGGATAAACATGAAGATGGAAAAAACGTCGGCCAGGAAATTCGGGAAGGTGAAACCATCATTAAAGAAAAGCATCCTTGTTCTCCAGTCATTCCGGTTGCAATTGAAAGGCTTGACGTATTTCGAGCTAGTGATTACCTGCTATGGATCATGCATATAGTCATGCATAGCAGCATTGAAATTTACCATGAGAGTATCTCGACTGAGCACGCGATTCGATACGCATTGCATGAAAATTGCGTATCGGCCTGAGATGGTCCACATGAATTCACTAAATTCACAAACGCATTATCCATCTCGTCTCCTTGCGTCGCTCGACGTAAGCCGTTAATGCCGACCCTTTTTAATATTTATAGCGTAGATCGACACGATAGCGCGAGGATTTTTTTGAGGTTTCCGATTCATTTTGCATTGAATTCCACTCTCCCCTGAGGTCACGTTCGCCTCATTGCACAAGTGTGTATTCCTGCTCGAACGTTGCGTGGAAACAGTAAAGATATGGCGAGAAATCAGCGCAGGCCACGCATGCGTTAAACACTTACCCGTCGACGTTTGTGCTTGGTCTGGCGGCTGGGATCCGTACCATACGCATCGGCGAATTTCTTCGCCGGCGCTCGAAACCTGAAAGATCGGTTCGGCCCGAGGTGTAGAAGAAGTACTGATAGGTGGCTGCCTGCTGGAGGCACTGCATGAATCGGATTTTGTCCGGGTGGAGTATGGTTTTGCGCCAGTGACGGTTTTCTAAATTATAAATTAACCCAACTAATAATCTGTATCGGAAATCTATTTTTACATTATCAGTACGTGTTCTTTTTGATCCGTGATGCTCACGGAGATTGGTGGCATTGTCTTATGCGCAATGCGATATGTACACTGCGCATTGCGATATGTGCATTGTGCAGTGTACATAGGCGCTCGTAGCGGCCGTTCGTCAGGCTGCGACGGGGACAACATAAGAGACAACACTACTGTCAAGATGGTTTCTCGAGCGTAAAATTGGTCGCCGAAGGCGACATAATAAATAGTGCGAATCCCGTCGACGAATCAGGCAACGTGTTCGGATTTTATCAGTGGGCCAGAGGGTTCGTTGCACCATATTGTACAACGAACCCCCTCAATCCACGCTTAAACCATTGTGCAACGAACCCCCCTCAACACCGACCATTTGAGACTGGCGAAGCTGGCATCCGGACAGTTTCAACTGCATCTCCTCCTCAGGGTTTTGAACCCCATCTCCAGTGTCGTGAGTTAGAAGTTCGTTGAACAATTTGCTGCTTGTAGTGCCGTGTAGTGAATGCCACGGACACGAAGAGGGGGCAATAAGCGGAAAACCTAAGGCAGCCCGTGGGTCAGGATTCCGTGCAAATCAACACCGATCCGTCCTGGCAGACTACCGCGCCCTGAGTTTCAACGATGCTTGCGGAGTGGAGCCGCACTGCCCCGCTCCGCATAAATGTGTAACTGGAAATCTGGAAATAAAGGCCGCCGCCGTCAGCGTAATAACCGGAATCGACCAATTTGGCGGAGCGCAGTGTCGACAGCCGATGAAGTTGCCTAGATTGAGATTCCGCAATTCCCCCCACTTTCACCCCGACCTGATGGGTTGATTCCGTCGGTATGAGGCGAAAGCAGCAACAAGCCCCCAACCTTGCTGTTCCAGGGCTTTGGGGGTCTGATGGAACCGGGCGGATTTTCCCGGACCGCCTACTGGCGGAGACGTCACATCACAACATCGGGTGTCGCCGTCACGGCGGAGTTGCGCTTATACGACAGGCCGTCGTTTTTTTCAAGGCAACCGCAGGCAAGTACATCAATGATGTACATTGCTAATAGACAGAATATAAAAATATGTTTTAAATCAATCAATTAAAACTTAAATTCCAGTCCTCTCCTAGGCGCCATAAAATTAGCACTAGATCATTTGGTCAGTTTATGTATGCAAAAAAGCCCGCTTTTTAGTCGGCCCTGAATAATCTGCCGAAGCCTATGCATCAAGGCTGATGAGCTGAAACGGTGTTGTGGGATTTGCAAGGCACAGGCATATTGGTGCGAGTTTCCTGCAAATTTCGACGAGGTTTGGATGGGTCCGAAGACGCCTGTGACCGAGGGAGATTTCTTCCGCCAACCGCTGCGCGAGCAGATCAACTTGAAGCATCCGCTGGTGCGGTTGACCGATCTGATCGACTGGGATCGGTTGGGCACGGCGATGAGCGCGAGCTTTGTCTCGCAGCGGGGCCGGCCGGCGACCTCGCCGCGCCTGATTGCGGGACTGCTGTACTTGCAGCACGCATTCGACCTGTCGGACGAAGACGTGGTCTGGCAATGGCTCGAGAATCCGTATTGGCAGGTGTTCACCGGCGAGACGTACCTGCAAACGAAGCCACCGATCGATCCGTCGAGTCTGACGCGCTGGCGCAAGCGGCTCGGTGAAGCCGGCGTTGAAGAACTGCTGGCGGAGACGATCGAAGTGGCGAAACGGGCGAACGTCATCAAGAGCGCAAGCCTGAAGCACGTGATTGTCGACACGACGGTGATGGAGAAGGCAATCGCGCATCCGACCGATTCGCGCCTGCTGGAGCGCTGCCGTGAACATCTGGTGAAGGCAGCCGCCCGGCACGGTCTGAAGCTGCGGCAGAACTACAACCGCGAGGCGCCCCGTCTGGAGAGCCAGATTGGTCGCTACGCACACGCGAAGCAGTACAAGCGGATGAGGAAGGCGCTGCGGACTTTGCGTTCGCGTGTGGGCCGTGTAATGCGTGACGTCGAACGGCAACTCGATGACGTCGCGCAGCAAAGCCGCGCGGCACTGGAAGACCTGATCGGCCGCACGAAGCGGATTCTGTCGCAGAAGCAAAAGGACAAGAACAAGCTGTACGCGCTGCACTCGCCGGAAGTCGAGTGCCCGGCGAAGGGCAAAGCGCGCAAGCCCTACGAATTCGGTGTCAAGGTGTCGATCACGACGACGCACCGGGAGGGCCTGGTGGTGGGAGCGCGCTCGATGCCGGGCAATCCGTACGACGGGCATACGCTGGCCGAAGCCTTGGAACAGGCGGCGATCCTGAGCGACGTTCAAGCGGAGATCGCCGTCGTCGACCACGGCTATAAGGGCGTTGCCGTCGATGGCGTAAAGGTCTATCACCCGGGTTTGCGACGTGGCATCACGCGCGGCCTGCGCGCGATGATCCGGCGACGCAGCGCGATCGAGCCAGTTATCGGTCATATGAAGGCCGACGGCAAGCTCGATCGGAACTGGTTGAAAGGGACGCTGGGTGATGCGATCCATGCGGTGCGGCGCAGGCCACAACCTGAGGATGATTCTCCGGAAGCTGCGGCTTTTTTACGCGCTGATTCTCGTCGCGTCGCTCGGCTTCAAAACCGTTATGCCGTCGGCAGCCTGACCGCATCCGCGCGCCGAAACGAATTGTTCAAGGCCGACTTTTTAGTGGGCTTTTTTGCATTCCAGGCACCGGCAGATTCACACTTTAAAGGATAAGCCGTCGTTAAATGAGTACGTTTTTGAGTACATTGAAGTTCGAACTCCAAGAACGTACTCACTGTGCACTGATCGATTCTTGCGAGCAATACGTCTGTCATCCCCATAACCGAAATCGGCGCACACCTCGGCGAGCAGGCTCGCTTTCGCCTCGTCGACACACACTGGTGGAATCCCCCGCATCTCGTTCCCCTCACTGAAGTCGTATGCACTCGGTGTTCGGATCCGTCTCGATCGCCATCACCTGGACGTACTTGCCGCCGATCTGCGAAATCAGGTCGGCATACTCGTTCTCCACGCCAATTGCCTTGATCTCGCCTGGCGATACGGCGCTCGCATTTCCGCTGCACATGGCCAGGGCAACCATCGCGATCATGGCCGGCAGGATCCGGCTGCACATTCTCGCGGCAGAGCCCCAGAATGATTCGCATAACGCCAGATCAGCGAACGCAGGACCGATCCGGTGACGGTCATATTGGCAGCCAGCCGTATTGTCCTTTTCATGATCAAACTTTAATGCAACATTGTTGCATTAATATCCGCCGACGGCGTTATACTGTCAGCAAAGATCACGTTACGTCAGCCCACCTTCTCCCATGCCCCGTCGAATCTAGGGTCCGGCGCAGTCCCATCCACGGCAAGGGTGTTTTTGCCCTTGTCGACATTCCACGGGGTACACGCATCATCGAGTACAAGGGTGCGCGGATCACCCACATCACGGCGCTGCGCCAGCATCCCGCGAATCCCGAAAATCCGTTTCACACGTTTTTGTTTGCCCTGAGCGACGGTCGCTACTGCATCGATGCGCGCAACGGTGGCAACGCGGCCCGCTGGATCAATCACCGCTGTGCCCCCAGGAACGCGGCCGTGAGGGTGTCCTGCGTGTGTATCTCCACGCGAAACGCGGAATCCGCACAGGCGAGGAACTGAGCTTCGACTACCGTCTCCAGCTCGATCGCCCGGCCACGGACGAAGACCGCCGCAATTACCTGTGCCGTTGCCGTTCGTGGAATTGCCGGCATACGATGCTGGCGCCGATCGCGTCATGACACTACACGATGAACCAGGCCATGAATTCGGATATACCTGGACAGCAAGGCATGGCTACCGACCTCGAATCATTCAGGACGCTGGTGCGTAACCCGACCCCGCTGCCTGACGATAGCCTTCCCCGCTCCGCCGGCGTGACGATGTATGATTTCGCTATCAGCCCGTATCCCGTTACCTTTATCCATGCCGACCCGCCGCCCTGCCCGTCCGTCCGCGCCGCAACCTGTTACCGACTGGCCTTCCCGGCTGCGGGAGGCGGGACTGCGCTCGACGGCACTCAGCGTTGCCGTGCTCGAATGCCTCGAACGGATCGACCTGCCGCGGTCACACGATGAACTCGCGCGGGATCTGGCCGCCACAACAAACGGAGAAAAGGTAGACCGCGTGACGCTGTACCGGATTCTCGACCGGCTCACCGCAGCCGGGCTGCTCATCCGTCTCCAGGGATCGGACCGCACCTGGCGCCATGCGCTCGCACAGCGCCAGGGCGCGAGCGGCTATTTCGAGTGCGACCAGTGCCACAGTATTTCCGCACTACCCGCGGATCCGGAATTGGCCGGTGTACTGGCGCGCATCGAGCGCAAGCTGAGTCGCCGTGGCGTACACAGCACGAACTCCGCCGTCACCATCCACGGCACCTGCCGGGACTGCTCGAGCCACAGCACGTAACCCACAGGCTGGAACAACCGCCCGCTGCTGAGGCACCGGAACCGGCGCCCCGACGCTCCTCACCGCGCGGCATTGACCGTCACTGCCATCGCGCGCGTCGTCTTTCTCGAAGGCGCGTGAATACCGCGTAGCCACGCATGGTCTGCCCCGTTGTCGCCTTCGTACCAGACCTGCCAGCGCAGACGTTGATCAGCATATTCCCAGTATCCAGCACCGCTGCGGATATCAACCCATTAACGCAACTGTGTTGCATTAATGGGTTGACCTCGCTAACATGAAGCCCTGTTCGAGTACAAGGAGTACCCATGACTGCACCGATCCCGCAGACTTTCGATGCCTGGCAGCACTGCATCGAGCACGAGTGTGGTATCCCGCTGATGCCCGGTTTCATCCGCGAGCGTCTGGCGGTGCTCGGCGATGCAGACCATGCCGAGACGCACCGGTTTGTGCGCCTGTACGGCGAAACGCGCAGGCAGCGTGTGCTGGACTGGTTCTCCCGGGCCCTGGAAAACACATCCGTTCACGCGTGAAACCTGACGCCCGCGCGCCCACCAGACTGCCCTTCTCTGGAAACCCTGCCGCCATGACTTCTCCGTCTGCTTTTGCGCCCCGTACGTCCGTTGCCGAGGTTGAGGAAGGCGACTCGTTCGCACCCAAATTCGGCCCCGACGGCCTGATCCCCTGTGTCGTCAGCGATGCAGGAAGCGCTGATGTCCTGATGGTCGGCTACATGAACCGTGAGGCACTCGCGCGCACGATCGAGACGGGCATTGCCCACTACTGGAGTCGCAGTCGGGAGCTGCTCTGGCGCAAGGGCGCTACGAGTGGCCTCACACAGCGCGTGGTCGAGATGCGCATCGACGATGACCAGGACGCGCTGTGGATTCGCGTCGAGGTGGACGGCAATGGCGCCAGTTGCCATGTTGGCTACCATAGCTGCTTCTACCGGGCAGTCAATCTGCCGAATACGTCACTGCGCTTCACGGAAAGTGCAAAGACCTTCGACCCGATTGCAGTCTACGGCGACGTGTCCAATCCCACACGGCTTTGAGACGGTCGGCATCATGCCGACGTGACGGCCATCTCCTCGCTGAACCGGACCGGCTTTCCCACCGGCTGCGCCAGCACGGCATCGTCGCGCATCACGACGTGACCCCGGATGATCGTGGCCACTGGCCAGCCGGTCACGTGCAGGCCGTCGTACGGCGTCCACCCGCAGACGCTGGCGATCCACCGGTTCGTGATCTCCCTTTGCGCCTTCAGGTCAACCAGCGTCAGGTCGGCGTCATAGCCCACCGCGATCCGTCCCTTCCCCTCAATTCCGAACACTCGCGCCGGACCGGAGCTGGTCAGCTCCACGAGACGCAGCAGTGACAATCGCCCGTGGCTGAGGTGGTCCAGCATGACCGGCAAGAGCGTCTGCACGCCCGTCATGCCGCTGGGCGACTGCGGATACGGCCGCGCTTTTTCCTCCAGCGTATGCGGCGCATGATCGCTGCCGAGCACGTCCACCCTGCCTTCGCGCAGCGCGTGCCACAGTGCTTCCCGGTGCCGGGCGTCGCGAACGGGTGGATTCATCTGCGCGAGCGTGCCCAGCCGCTTGTAGCATTCGGGCGCGCACAGGGTCAGGTGGTGCGGCAGCACCTCGACCGTTACCCGGTTCCGGTACGACGCCAGAAACGCGAGTTCCTCCGCCGTCGAAACATGCAGGACATGCAGCGGCCGTCCCGTTTCGCCGGCCATCGTGACAATCCTGCGCGTCGCATTGAGGGCGCTTTCCACGTCCCGCCAGTGCGGATGATCCCGCACGTCGCCCGATGCCTCCGCGATCCGTCTGCGTGAACGCAGTCTCGCCTCATCCTCCGCATGAACGGCCACGCGCCGCCGGCCGTGCGCGAGAATCCGGCGCAGCACGGCATCGTCGTCCGCCAGCAGATCGCCGAACGAGCTGCCCATGAACACCTTGACGCCCACACATCCCGGCAACCGCTCCAGATGGCCGAGTTCGCCAGCGTTGAGTGCCGAGCCACCCACGTAGAACGCGAAGTCGCACCAGGCACGGCCCGATGCTGCCGCACTCTTCCTTTCGAGGTCAGCTCGATACAACGTCAGCGGGTCGGTGTTCGGCATCTCGAAGACCGCCGTCACGCCGCCCAGCACCGCGCCGCGTGTGCCGGCTTCCAGGTTCTCCTTGTTCTCAAGGCCTGGCTCGCGGAAATGCACCTGGGTATCGATGACGCCCGGCAGCACATGCAGGCCATTCGCGTCGATGATCTGGTCCGCACTCCAGCCATGCGCGTCGAGGCAAACGATGCGGCCGTCCACACAGGCCACGTCCGTCTTTCCACTTCCTTGCGGCGTCACCACCGTGCCGCCTCGAACGAGCAGGTCGGCATGACGCCCGAGCGCGTCCATTGTTCTCGTCAGCATGCTGGCACGCACACCGCGGCACTCGCCAGTTCGTCGACGATGCCGCTTGCCGCTTCGCGGCGCACAGCCTCGGAGAATTCGATCGCACCGGGACTGACCCGTCCCATGCGCGCGTTGTACGCATCGCGCCGGAAGCACTGCGCGTAGCCCGTCGCCGTCTCGTGCACAATGACCGAGTGGACCCTCACGTCCTTCTCGCCGTTACGCATCGGCATCGCGCGCATCACTGCATCGACCAGCACGAAGAACACGCGAGAGAGCTGCTCCGCGCTTGGCGATACGGGCAGCGAGATCCAGCGCTGCGAATGACTGCGGCACATCGCGATGTATTGCGGATCGTCGCTGTTCCAGAACACAAGTGTGTGATCGAACGCGTCGACGATCTCGCGGACCTCACCCTTGAGCAGGCCAAAGTCATAGACCATCTGGCCGTGATCCAGTGCATCGGCCTCCAGGACAATCTCGACCCGGTATGAATGGCCATGGATCGACCACGCGCAACGGTGCGACGACGCATGCCGCACAACATGTGCGCCTTCGAATGAAAAGAGCTTGCGGATAAGCATGGGAATTCCAGTAATGTCAGAGTTCGTTCGCGATGCGGCGGTATCCCTGAACGAGCTTCACGTTGGTCTGGGCGACGTCCTCCGAAAACTCGGATGCGCTCGCCGTCACCTTCGGAATGCCCGACAGGTTGGTGCCCGGACCGATGCGCTGCGTGGACGGCACGTAGAAGCCCGGCGGAAGGCTGCAACCGTCGACCACGGCGTTGTGGCGCACGACACAGCCTTCGCCGACCGTGCAGTTGAACAGCACGCTGTTAAAGCCAATGAATACCCGGTCGCCGACCTCGCACGGGCCATGAACGATCGCGCGGTGAGCAATCGACGTATGACAGCCGATCGTCACCGCGGCGCCGGACTTCGAGTGAATCACGACACCGTCCTGGATATTCGAGTGCGCGCCGATATGGATCGGCTCCATGCCGCCCGTGGCATCTGTCTCGTCCGCGCGGATCACCGCATACGGGCCGATGAACACGTTCTCTTCAACGATCACCCTCCCGCAGAGAATGGCCGTCGGATCGACAAATGCACTTTCGTGGACGACCGGCAGATCACCTCGTGGATTCTTGCGGATCATGCCGGTACTCCTTGACTCCGATACCAGACCGTTCCCTGCAGCGTATCCTCGATCTGAATACCCGCGCGCACCAGTTCGTCGCGCAGCGCATCGGCTTCGGAGAAGGCTCGCCGACGGCGTGCTTCGGTACGGCGGGCTACATGCGATTCCACCCATGCGTCGTCCGGTGCGTGCCGTTCACCGGCGTGCCGGCGCAATGCGTCCATCGCCTGCGCCGGCGCCTGCTGTAGCAGACCGAGCAGTTGCCCGGACGCCAGCAGCCGCGCCTTCGCGCCCTGCTGCGCCGGCCCGTCTGCCGCCTTCTCCAGATCCGCCACCAGTTGATGCAGGCGAACCATCGCGCGCGGCACATTCAGATCGCTCGCCAGCGCCGCTTCCACCTCGCTGTCCGGTTCGACTTCCACGTCCGGTACCTGCGAAGCGGTGGCAAGCGCCGTATAGGCCCGCTGCAGCGTCCTGCGGGCTGCATCGAGCCGCTGGGCACTCCAGTCCAGCGGATGGCGATAGTGAGCCGACAGCAATGCCAGCCGGATTGCCTCCCCTGGCGCCTGTGCCAGCAGATCCCGCACCAGCAGCACGTTGCCCAGCGACTTCGACATCTTCTGCCCGTCGGCGGTGACGAAGCTGTTGTGCATCCACATCCGGCAGTACGGTTCGCCACCGTGGGCACAGACGCCCTGCGCGATCTCGTTCTCGTGGTGTGGAAAGATCAGATCCTGGCCACCGCCGTGAATGTCGACCGTGCGGCCCAGATGACGTCCGATCATCGCCGAACATTCGATGTGCCAGCCCGGCCGCCCACGGCCCCACGGACTGGCCCAGCCGGGCAGATCATCGGTGGAAGGCTTCCAGAGCACGAAGTCGAGCGGATCGCGCTTGAACGGCGCGACCTCGACGCGGGCGCCGGCCATCATCTCCTGCGTGCGGCGCCCTGACAGCCGGCCGTATTCCGGAAAGGACGGCACGTGGAACAGCACGTGCCCCTGCGCGACGTAAGCATGTCCACGTTCGATCAAAGTCTCGACGAGCGCGATGATCTCCGGAATATGTGCGGTCACGCGCGGTTCGATATCCGGCGGGAGAACGCCCAGCGCCTGCATGTCCGCATGGTATGCATCGATGTACTGCGCCGTGACGTTCGCGATCGGTACTCCGTCGCGACGCGCAGCCTCATTGATTTTGTCGTCGACGTCCGTCAGGTTGCGCGCATACAGCACGGACCGGTAACGCCTGCGCAGCAATCGGGCGAGCACGTCGAACACGACCGCCGGCCGGGCATTGCCAATATGCGCATAGTTGTAGACCGTCGGGCCGCACACGTACATTGTGACGGCGTCCGGCACACCGGTTCGCAACGGCTCCCGGCTACGGGTCAGCGTGTTGTACAGCATGATGGTAGGCAGCGTCATCCGGACCGGGCCTCCTGTGCACGGATCGCGCCCACCTCGCTGAACAGCCGGAACGTTTCTTCTACCGTTTCGCGTTCGACGGCGCGCGTGATGAAGACGATCCGCGAGTGCCGGTCCTCGCCCGGCCACGCATCGAGCGGCACAGGCGGATGGAACACGTGCTGCACGCCGTGGATCACAATCGGCCTGTCCTCGCCCTGCACGTTCAGGATCCCCTTGATTCGCAGCATCGAAGGGCCCATCAGCGACAGCAGAACGTCCAGCCAGTCCGTCAGCACCTGCTCGGGAATCGGCTCGTCGACCGTGAAGCAGAACGCCCGGATCTGGTCGTCGTGACGGTTGACGTCGTGTTCGTGCCCGTGCCCGTGATGGTGGTACGTGTGCGCATGACCATCATGATGTGCATCGCGATAACCGTGTTCGTGGCCTTGTGCCTCCGCATGCGAATCGTCATGACCGTGGTCATGATCGTGATGATCTTCTCCATGAAGATGCTCGTCATCGTCCTGACGGTATCTTTCCTCGGCAAGCCAGCGTTCCACGTCCGCGATCTTGCCGTCCGCCGTGAAAAGACCCAGATCCAGTATCCGGCTCACCGCCAGTTCGCCATGGCTGACACGGATGAGCGTCGCGGCCGGATTGATCGAATGCAGACGGCTGGCGAGCCGTTCCAATGCGTCGGCATCCACGAGATCCGTCTTCGTCAACAGCAGTCTGTCGGCCATCGCGGCCTGCTTGACCGCCTCGACATGTTCGTCGAGCGTCGCTTCGCCGTTGCGTACGTCAATCGTCGTCACCAGCCCATCGAGCCGGTAGCGATCCCGCAGGTCGCGGTGTGTCGCCAAGGTATGCACGATGGGCGCTGGATCCGCAAGCCCGGTGGTTTCGATCACCACGCGGCTGAACTGTCGGCGACCCTCGCGCGCGAACCGCCAGTGGATGTCCTTGAGCGTGCGGACCAGATCGCTGCGAATCGTGCAGCACAGGCAGCCGCTGCTCATCTCGACCACGATGTCTTCACGACTGTGCGCGACGAGCAGGTGGTCGAGCCCGATCTCGCCGAACTCGTTGATCAGCACCAGCGCATCCGCCATTTCCGGCTGCTGCACCAGCCGGTTCAGCATCGTCGTCTTGCCGCTGCCGAGAAACCCCGTCAGCAGGGTGACAGGTATCATGTCCATCGCACACTCCCCGTTTCGTTGATCTCGCTGATCCAGCTTCCCAGGATCCGGCAGTTGCACCGTCTTCGCGATGCCCGGCCGGCGCCCGCGTCAGGCCTCGGACTCATGCCGTACCTTCTGCCTCGGGTAGACGGCCGCCCCATGCAGGGAAAGGATCGTCGTACCGGGTCCATGCCTGCGGACCCTCAGCCATTTCCGCATCGGTAAGCAGACAGGCGTCAAGGTGCTGGCGCAATCCTAGCTCGTCCATATCAACGCCGATCAGCACCAAGTCCTGATGTGCGTCGCCGGCAGACAGGTCCTCTGTGTCGTGACATCGACGCGCACCCTCTCGAACTGGCTATCCATGACCTCGCAGAGGACCGTCGCCAGGAGATCCGGATCGATATCAAATATCATCAATATCGCAACATAGTTGCAATATACCAGTTAACGCAACCATGTTGCATTAATTTGGATTGTGGAAAATCCCGAATCCTGACACAGGCAGTCAGGCCGCGCCGTTCAGCGTCCACTTGACAGAGCTGTGAATCTTTCTATCATTCAATAAAACTTTAGAATGATAGAGAATGAAACCTACCGGTAGCCCCTGCGTTTCTGCTCCACCTACCGTCGTCGCCTCACCTGCCCAGCTTGAGGTGGCGGGCACGATGTTTCACGCACTACGCGATCCATCGCGACTGCGGCTGCTCATTCTGCTGTCGCGAGGCGAGCGAAACGTCACGGAACTGGTTGAAGCCGAGCAAGCGAAGCTGGGAAGTATCTCGGCGAGGCTGAAGGTCCTGTATGCCGCGCGTCTCGTGAAGCGGCGGCGGGAAGCGAAACATGTTTTTTACGCCCTGTCCGACGACCACGTTCTGACACTGCTCAACAGCGTGCTGGCACACGCCGCCGAGCAGGGATAGTCCATCAACATCCTGAAGGAAAAGCCATGACAACCTGCAATGAACCGCATCACGCCCATCATGATCACCAGCATGGCCCGGCCTGCGGCCATACGGCTATCCGGCACGGAGACCACGTTGACTATCTCCACGACGGCCATCTCCATCACCCGCATGGCGATCACGTGGACGAACACCGTCTGGAGGTCACCGCAACCAACCCGGATCGCTGCACGCCCGATCACCAATGCAGTGGACACGCGCCGGGACACGTGCACGGTCCTGGTTGCGGACACGAAGCCGTGCCTCACGGCGATCACGTCGACTATCTGGTCGACGATCACCTCCATCATTCTCATGGCAATCATTGCGACGACCACGGGCCGGTCAACGTCGTTCAGTAATCGCACATCCGGCGTTACTGAGGGATGTCTCAACGGCGCCCCGCTAAAAGCGCGACCATTGCGTCCTTCGGCTGACCGAAGGACGTTCCGGCTTCTGACCGCCCTGTAAGAGTTCGTCGCACAAGATCAGATTGCGGCCTATGACGCGCTCCGCAGACACTGCGGACGCTACCGGCAGACCAAGATTGGCGTCCTATTCTGCAGCTGCAATCGCATTCCCTCCAGCGTCTACACGGGCGAAGACAGACGATAGACCGTCGTTGCAGTGCCTCGGAAAAGGGCCGCGCGTTCCTCCGCACTGGCTTGCCTGGTGAGCCGCTTGAACGCATTCCAGCCGTTGCTGTAGGGATAAGAGCCCTTGTCCACCGGGAAATTGCTCTCGAACATACGGCGATTTACGCCAAAAGCTTCGATACAGGTATGCATCCGCGGCTTCCAGGTTTCCGCGAGTTCCAGCGACGACGGTGGACGCTCGCCTTTTTCAAAGTCGAAGCCGTTGATACGCATACCCAACCCGCCCAACTTCACATACACGTTGTGCAATCGAGCCAGTTGCCGCATCGATCTCGCCCAAGTCTCGAATACTTCCTTGCGACGATCGCGATAGCTGGATATTCGCACGATCCCCGCCGCAGTGATTGATGATGACTGGAATATCCGGATGCGCCTTAGCCAGATCGAAACTTCGGGAAGTTGCGGAAAAAAGAGCCATGCATCGTAAGACAGACCGAGCGAGCCCAGTTGCACCACACCTGCCCGATAGTGTGGATCGAGCAGCAGACCGCGCGGCGCGGCGGACAACGGATTCACGAGAGTCGGGTCACGGTCCCAGGCCACCAGATGCCTCACTCCGCGCAAACGCCTGTCGCTTCGTTCAACTTCTTTCTCGATTACGTCCCGAACGCCGCACCGCGTCGAAGATCGACATAACCAACGATACCTTTTGCGACCTGGATTCCTGTGTTTTGCATGTGGGCAGTCGCTTCAGCAACGTACTCGACTTCGCCCACGGGCCAGAACTCCTCGGGACCCGACCGTCGATAGCGCGTGAGCGCCTGCATATAAACCGACGCCGTGATGTTGTGTCCAGACCGCGCATCTTCAAGATATTCGTCGAGCAGGTAAGTCCATCCCTTGCGATCGTAGAAGTGATGGTGCGCGTCGACGATGGGCAGGTCGGGCTCGAGCGCGGCCTCAGCGCCGGATTCGAGCCACGCCTCGCGAACGGGGAGATAGTTGCCGGAGCTGTTCACTGCGAAATCTGTTCGAGACTCAATCCGCGCACACGCGGGCCGAAAACGCCGATCGTAATGAACACGATCAGCATGGAACCCGCGATGAGCGAGAATACGCCCAGCACACCGAGGTGTCGGAGGAAGAACGCAATCAGGAACCCCGACAACATGGCACTGACACGACTGGCCGAATAGACCATGCCGATAGCGCGTGCACGCATGTGAGTGGGAAACAGCTCCGCCTGATAAGGCCTGTATGAAAAAGCCAACGTCATCAACAGCCCCATTGCGACGACGATCACAGGATCGCGTTGCTGGGCAAAGATGATTCCCAGGACCGCCATGCTGGCGGCAGATCCTGCAATCAGCCATTTCCGCTCCACGCGATCGGCGAATAGCATCGCGACAAGCGGGCCCAACGGACTGGCAATCGCAATGATGAAGGAATACATCAGGCTATGAGTCAGCGCCACGCCCTTCTCGGCAAGCAGCGTCGGTACCCAGCTGGCAAATCCATAGTATCCGATCAATTGAAAGAAATTGAAGACGAGCAGCACGATGGTGCGTTTGCGATACCGGGCGTACCACGAGCCGATGGTTCCATCGGACGCAACTGCCTTGACCGGCGGTACGGTGGCAGGAACCGGAGGCAACGGTTCACCGGTTATCTTTTTAATCTTCGCCTCGATCCGTGCGACGATCTTCGCGGCCTCCTCGCCACGACCTTGCTGGATCAGCCAGCGAGGACTTTCCGGCAATCCGAGCCGCACGATCCAGACGAGAATCGCTCCCGCGCAACCGATCCATACCACCCATCGCCAGCCGTCGAATCCGAACGGTGCGATCGGTACCAGTTGCCATGAAAGGAATGCGATAGTGGGAATGGACGTGTACTGGATGGTCTGGAGAAAGGCGAACGCGCGCCCGCGGATGCGCGCCGGGACAAACTCCGACACGTATGCGTCGATCGTGACGAGTTCGGCGCCCACGACGATGCCCGCGATCACGCGCCAGAACACGATCCAGACCGGGTCCGTCTGCAACGACATGATGGCTGCCGCGATGGTGTAACACAGCAGCGCACCCACGAACACCTTGCGGCGCCCCAGTTTATCGGCAATAAACGCGACGCCGATCGTGCAGGGCGCGCACGGCTGGAGCTTCGACCCGCGCGAGGACGCGGGCGAGATCCTCACACGCCGCATCGGCCGCAACGAGCGCGCCGCGATGCTCACCTCGCTCGCCTATGTCGATGCGCAGAAGGAGTATCACGGCATGATGCAACACTACGCGCAACGCTTCATGAGCACGCCCGGCACGCATGACGGACTCTACTGGCCGGCCGGGTCCGGCGAAACCGAAAGCCCGCTCGACCCGCTCGCGGCCACCATGCCGCATGACGCGAAGGTGACGCCGAAGGAGGGTTATCACGGCTACCACTTCCGCATCCTCACGGCGCAGGGCCCGCATGCGGAGGGCGGCGCGCGCAGCTATGCCGGAAACGGACAGCTCAAAGGCGGCTTCGCTCTGATCGCGTAGCCGGCCGACTATGGCAAGACCGGTGTGATGAGCTTCATCGTCAACCAGGACGGCAAGCTGTATCAGAAGAATCTCGGACCGAACGGCGCGCGCATCGCGGCGGCAATCAGGGCGTTCGATCCTGATCCGTCCTGGCAGCCCACCGCACCCTGAGTTTCAACGATGCCCGCGGGGCACAGCCGCACTGCCCCGCATGATCGCCACTCCAACCCCGAACAAAGCGTTAGACCTTGAGCTAAAACTTCGAGTGATCAACGATCATGTTGTCATGCGCGCAGCGATCAAATCGCCTTCTGCATCGGTGATTTATGGTCCGTCAATTGATTCGTCGCTATATGTACATTGCAGACATGAATCGGCGACTACAGTTTTCCCCGAAGCCGCGTGAAGCGGCAGTTGAAACGATCGTCTTATAGCTAACGATCACGCCACGTTCGAACAGCAGCTCTTCGATATCGCGCGGGCTGAGCTGGAACCGGAAATATCTGCGCATCATTTGAGAGATGACGCCCACCGAGAATCGGTGACTGTGATAGCGCGATTTCGTCTTCTCCATTGCGCTATATGTCAGGCGAGTACCCCGCTAACGTGACAACGCCCTTCAGCGTCATCCGGTTAGTCCCGGCCCATGCACGGAGACTACGTCCTGCCGGTCGAACACGAAATTTTTCAGTGCCGTCTGCTGCGACGGTTGGAGCGATGCGAACTCGAGGCCATGGATTGTTTCATCGCCCGGCTTCGACGCGTCCCAATGCACATTGCGGATAACAGCGGCCGTCTGGATCTCGACGTCGGTGTCATCCATGCGGAGCCGGAACGCCACGCACAGGCGCTCACCCGGCTCGCCGAGAGAACGGGATGCTGCAAGCGACATCCCGAGCACGCTGAGATCACGGGCGACGCCCACGCTGTCGCAACTGGCGCTGGCGACATCGGTGCCGTAGCGCACGGCCAGCCGTACAGGTACGCGCTGCGCGCGGCGCTCGCGCAGCCGCCGGATCGTACCTGGCGGCGACAGTACGAGATAGCTGAACGGGTCCCGGCACACCGCGTCCACTGTGCAGACAAACCAGAATACCGCGTGGCTGGCGATTGCGACCACCTCGACCTGTTCGCCCCGGGCGAGCGGTACCGGCTGGCCGTCCGACCAGGGTGGTGTCACGAACAGCGCCTGATGCGGCGCGAAACCGATCACCCGGCTCGAATGCATCGCGCGCCCCATGCCGATCTGCGGCCGCAGTCCAAGCAGCGCACCAATTCCTAGTTTCATCTCAGCAGGCGTGATCGGCTGCCCGACGTGTGCAGTTGGCCCGGCGGCGGCGGAAACTGGACGCGAAACTGGTAAATCGCCGCGCTGCGGCTGGAAGTTTTTAAACAGAAACTCGCGCTCTGCCGTATCGATGAGTGTCGTCCCCTGCCCGAACAGCAGAGCGCCATCGGTATCGACAACTGGCCACGCGAGCGGTGTACCGACTGGCACGTCATCCGGTCTGAGTTTATGGCTCGCGCCCTCAGCACTTGTCGTACGGACAGGTTCGTTCATGATGTTTTCGCTGGTTGGTCATGCCCTACAGCGCTCGGGTGGAGCGTGCGGTCGCAACCGCTTTCGGTGGTCTGGGCGCGCAGGGCGGTCGCGATAGCAGCCGGGTCCAAGGGGCGATAGAAGTAATAGCCCTGTGCGTACCCGCACTCGATCGCACGGAGGCTCGCGACCTCATCAGCGGTCTCGGGGCCTTCTGCAACCACCTCCATCCCCAGCGTGCGGGCCAGCAGCGTGATCGTCTCAAGGATATGCCGGTTCTCCGGATTCGTCTCAATGCCACTGACGAACGAGCGGTCGATCTTGAGCGTGTCAATCGGCAGGCGACGCAGGTAGCTAAGCGACGAATAGCCGGTACCGAAGTCGTCGAGGCTGATCTGGATGCCCAGCGCACGTAGTTCGAGAAGCTGCGCCACGGTGCGCCCGGTATCCACCATTGCTGTGCTTTCCGTGAGTTCCAGCTTCAGGCAGCCCGACGGGATACCCGTTGTCCGCAACGTTTGCACGACATGGCTGACGAAATCCGCTTCGGAGAACTGACTGGCTGATACGTTCACGCTGACGGTTAGCAGTGGCTGATACGGGAAGTCATCGTGCCAGCGCCGGAGCTGCCGACAGGCCTCTTCCAGCACCCATCGGCCGATGATGCAGATCAGGCCGGTTTCCTCGGCGACTGGCAGAAACGCTGCGGGAGAAATGATGCCGCGGGTTGGGTGGCGCCAGCGCAGCAATGCTTCGAACCCGTGGATCGCACTGTCCTGCAGCGACACAATGGGCTGGTAGACGAGAGTGAATTCGCCGTTGACGATTGCCTCCCGCAAGTCCGCCTCGAGCTTCAGCGCTGCGCTAGCCTGCGCGCCCATCGCCTCATCGAACATTGCGTGACGGGCCCGGCCACCTGCCTTCGCGCGGTACATCGCGATATCGGCATCGCGCAGGATGTCATGCACGGCGCCATAGCCCGTCGTGCTCAGCGCAATGCCGATACTCGCCGAGGTGAACAACTTCTGACCGGCCAGCACGAAGGGCGCCGCGAGCGCGCACTGGAGACGCTCGGCCACGCGCACTGCGGCGCTGGCGTCGCGAATGCCCTCCAGCAGGACGGTGAACTCGTCGCCGCCCAGCCGGGCGACCATGCCCTCATCGGCGGCCGACAGCCTCTCTCCGTGCGTGAGCCGAGGGGCACGCGCAAGCGTGTCGTCGCGCCGCAGGCATGACGACAGCCGCCGCGCGGTCTCGACGATCAGGGCATCGCCGGCTAGGTGCCCGAGACTGTCGTTGACTGACTTGAAGCGGTCCAGATCGAGGAATAGCACCGCGAAGCGGTAATCCGGGTTGTGACGGCTGTGGTCCAGTACCAGCTCCAGCCGCTCGAGAAAGAGTGCTCGGTTCGCCAGTCCCGTCAGTGCGTCGTGGAACGCCTCGTGCAGCAGCCGATCACGGGCGCGCTGGCGCTCGACCACCCGGCCAAGCTGAGTGCCGATCTGCGCCATCACGCGCAGTAGGACCTCGTCAGGCTCCGCCACCTGTTCGGAGAAGAATTCGAGAATCGCGACCACCTCGGTATCCACCAGCACCGGAAATCCGAACGCCGCACACAGCCCGGCCGCCCGGGCCGCAGCGGCGCGGGGGAAATCGGCATCGCCGGCGACATCGGGGATCCACGCCGGCGCGCCGCTCGCCAGCACGCGGCCCGGCAGCCCGTGCATTGCCGCATCCCACAGCACGACGGTCGCGTCGCGAAACGATTCGAACCGCGACGGCTCTGCAAGATGCCAGATTCGGGACGGAACGGGCGCCGGGACCGCATCTCGGTGATCGCGATGTACATGAAACGCATGTCCGACCGGCCACTGCGTGTAGCCGCAAATCTCACGGACCGCCAGCGACAGCGCATCGTCGATTCCGGACGCCTGATTGGCGGCCGTGGCGACTGTCTCCAGCAAGCCGATTTCCTGCTGCCGCTGGTACAGCTCGCGCAGACCGCGCTCTGCAATCGCTTCGGCTTCTACGCGCGCCTGGCGCTCGCGTTCGAGCCGACGTGTCAGGCGTGCAATTTTCTCGTCTATGGATACGAACTCCGTCATCATCGACTCAGTGTGAATGGGGCTCGAACTGCAAGTGAGACAGGCACTGGTCATCGCCGTGGTGCATGCAGCGCACGTGGCGGTATACGAGGCGCTCCCCGTAGTGATCGGCCGCGCCCTCGATGAAGCCGTGTGCGAGCGCACACAGCCTGCGCGGCGACCGGTAACCCATCGTCAGCACTCCCGGCGTGCTGGTGTCGAAGTCGAATACGGGTGTGACGGCACCCGGATACAGCTTGCATACTTCCGGATGAATGATGCTGTTCAGCGTCAGCACGAAGCTGTGAGTCGTGTTGTGCCCAGCAAAGAACACCGAATATTTTTCCGCCAGCAGCGGCATCGCCTGACGCCCGAACCAGTGAAGCACGTCTGCCGGCGGCAATGCCAGTCGTACGGAGGCAGCCGCGACCAACCTCGCAATTTCCGCGTCGGGATAACTGCCGAGCGACGTATAGGCGCCTTGCACGTGTGCCGCGTCAAGCAGGTCATCCCATGCGTCCTCGCCGTGCTCGCGGCGCACCAGCTCTTCCAACAGGTTGAAGACGATTCCTTTCACGCTGTACTCCCGTTTTTCCGTTGTTGGATCCGCTGTCTGTCATAGTGCTGGCACGCATCATAGATATGCTGCCGTACTGCGGTCCAAGATTCCAGCCGCAGGTGGAACACAGTCCACGGCGCTGCATCGGATGCGGTGATAGCAATCACGACGGACGGTACAAAGAGCAGCAAGTCATACTCGATACCCGGAGTCATGCGCATTGCGACCATGTCCGTATAGTGCGTGCTGGGGATGGCTGGCCTCATCAGCAACGCACCGACTCCGAGCCGCGACCATGGCAGCGTTTTCTGGCAGACCAGCCGCAGTGCGAAGGCCGAAGACGCAATAGCGATCAGCGGCGACAGCAGCGTGATCGCCGGGTCACAGACCTGCGGAATCGACATGGTGAACGCCAGCATGTCAACGAAGTGCGCATGCGAATGCGCCGCCGGCAAGCCACCGCTATGCGGCTTGCCTCTTTGCGGTAGCAATTCTCCAAGGCAAATCCAGAGCGGTGTAGGACGCGAGGCTGGCAACCAGTAGTAAGCAAACGACAAGTACCGGGTTTAACCACGAGCGAGCATTACATATTTCCCTTCATGTGATAGGAAGCCTTGTACCTGGAGCTCGCACAATTAGCATATTTGCCTTCGATTCACCGGACGATGCCAACTCAGTGTCCCCCCCGCAATGAACCTCATGCGGGTCGCATGCGCTTGGCGATCCTACCGGCGCCTGCGCGCATCGACAGCAACTGGCATGCCTCGTCATTTCAATTGCAAGATCCAGCCGACGTGTCGCTTCATGCGAGAAAGTCTTCCTTCGCAAATGCCTAAGCCCTATTCTTACCCCGATCAGGACTGCCAGACCCATAGCCATCACTATTGTAAAAATAAAAACGAATTCGGGACACATTTTATGGCCATAGAAATAGTTATTTATATATTATTCTAATAACTCATTAAAACAGTGACCGCACGATTATGCATGTAAAATATGCCCCTGCATATCAATAAGATTACCGCAAGATCAGTCGCATCATATTTTTCATTTTAATTACACGACCAAGGCATCACTCACCATTCGTCAATTTTTTATCTTTAAGCCAATGAATTCTCGCCTTCAATGTTAAGAGCCGATAATCCGAAAGCACAAAAAAACAAGTGATGCAATGAACCACCATACCCAGTCATCGCCATCTCAAAATATTAATGTGCAATCAGCCTTTATCCACTAGAATTCATAATAATCTTAAATGGAAGCAGTACTTTCTATACATATCGTTCTTATAATTTTATCCTCAGCAGGAAGATTAAAAAAGTGAGCTTAGTGCCAAATTTTGGCAGATTCACGCCAATGTCCGTTGATCTGCCAGAGCTTCCGAACCCTCTGGTTGTCGTCGTTGCGTACGACGGTCTATGTACGTTCGAGTTTGCTATCGCAGTGGAAATATTCGGGCTCGAACGCCCGGAAATGGGCGCGAACTGGTATCGGTTCGCCGTCGCTGCAGTAGATCAGGGACCTATGCGTGGCACGGCCGGAATTCGCTTTCTTGCTGATGGAGATTGCCGGTTGATCGAGAAAGCCGGGACAGTCGTCGTTCCGGGATGGAAAGGACTCGATGTGCCCGTACCCGACCATCTCACCCACGCTTTGCGCGCCGCACATCGAAATGGCGCGCGCATCATGTCGATCTGCTCGGGAGCCATGGTCATGGCTGCTGCAGGACTACTCAGCGGTCGCAAGGCGACGCTTCACTGGAAAGACGCGCCGTACTTATCCGAGCGTTACCCTAACGTTACCGTCATGCCTGATGTGCTCTATGTCGATGACGGCGACGTGTTGACTTCCGCAGGCGGTGCGGCTGGAATCGATCTTTGCCTCCATCTGATTCGACGCGACTTCGGCACCAAAGCAGCCAATATGGTTGCGCGTCGACTGATCGTGCAACCACACCGTGACGGTGGACAAGCGCAATTTATCGACCGTGCTGTTTCACCCATGCATGAAAGCGGGAAACTCGGAGCACTGCTCGATAAAATACGCTCTGATCTTACCGTGACTTACTCGATCACTGTCATGGCGGAAATGGCGGGAATGAGCAAACGCACATTCTTGCGGCGCTTCGAAACAGCAGTAGGTGCATCCCCTGCGAAATGGTTGAATGCCGAGCGTCTTTCCAAGGTGGTAGATCTCCTCGAGAATACCGATGTTTCTATGGAAGAAATTGCGCGCATTGCTGGGTATGCATCTACCTCCGCCATGCGGCATCAGTTCCAGAAGCAATATTCGCTATCGCCCGTGAGGTATCGAAAAGTATTCAGCAGTCGACTTAAACCTTAAGGTGCCACGCGAATGATGCCGCCTGCCCCATGCGTCCTCTAAATTTCCCGTGACCTTGCCACTGATTAATTCATCGAGCAGATCGGACTTGCCTTAGGCGACGATTCAGTACTGACATCGTCCTGAGAAATCTACTGTTTTTGCGTATACAAATACGTATATTCTGTGTCATGGCCAGATCCAGATCATTTTTCTGAATAATGTTGGCGAAGAAGCCCGCTCTTGCGGGCTTCTTGCTTTTCGGGGCACCTGAAACGTCCTCGCGTTCCTGACGTCTCACGCGAAATAGGTAAGCTGACGCTGATGCTTGATGGCCAACAGCGCGACGCGCTCCGATGAGTGCGCATAGAGCACCACGTACTGCTCCAGGACAAATTCACGCAGATCCGGCAACGCGGCCTCGGCCGCAAGGCGTTGCACGCGTGCTAGGCGCAACCTCGCCTGGGCCGAGCGCGCAGCCAGGAACCGCACATGACGACCACATCCCGGCGACCAACCGAGCATCTGAACCATCTCAACAAGCTCCGCCTGGAGCCGCGCAAAACGTCTCGATGCCGTGTCCACATCCTGCTCGACAAGGAAACGTCGCGCTTCATCAAGCGTAACAAGGAAGTTGGGCGCCGCCTCGACAACTGCCCGGACCGTCACAGCTTCGTCGGCGTCGTCAACGCGCGCATCAAGTCATCGGTACCGACCACTTGGCCACCCAGCAACTCGTGCAAACCTGCTTCCGCCTCATCGAGCAGCACGAAGTTCGCGTGCTCAACCTCCAGCGCATGGTAGTAGTCAAGCTTCTTGGCATCGACGAGCGCAACAAAGGACGTGCCGTTTTTGGTGAGGACCTTCTCCGCACCGCCTACGACTTCGTCGGCCAATTCGGTCAGCCGCGCCCGCGCTTCACTAATCGGCACCACATCACACGCTCGCAAGCTCATCGCCACCTCCATTAACGTTTTTCGTACAACATCCATTAATAGACAGTGTAAGTCGAACTTGCTCTCGGGGCAATGACGCCGGCCATTCGACAGATAAGTGCTGCCGTACGCTCACCTAGCGTCCGATTTTCGCCCACCTGCCGGTCAAACGTCAGCGCCCGTTGCGTTGCATGTCCACAACCGTTCGCTAAGTCCGTTATGAGCCAACGTCCATTAAGTACATCAATGAGTACACCCCACTTCAAGCCAACCAAAAACTCCCTTTATAATCAATTATATGAATGTAAAGTGCGCGTCCTCTCCTGTTCCCCGTTTCAGATAGCGCTGTGGCGTGTCTCCAGACGTTTTCCTGAACATCGCAATGAATGCGTTCGAACTCTGGTAACCGGGCTCTGCCGCGATGGTCGGGACAGGCTGGTAGAGCGCCAGTCCTGTCACGACCTCCACGAGTCGCAACGGCTGTAGGTTCCTATCTGAACGTCCCTCTCGCCACCGCCCGACAAAAGGCCGAGGGGATGCGCCATGTGCTCGGACGCGGCGAGGATCCTTTCTCCCTCCGCATCGCGGCACAGGCAGCTGTCGCAGCCAAGCTTACGTTCGCGCAGTGCGCGGAACAGTACATCGCCATGCATAGTCCTGGGTGGAAAAACCCAAAGCATGTTGACCAGTGGACAAATACCCTCGAAACCTACGCGATGCCTATCATCGGCACGCTTGATGTCGCCCTCGTTGATACCCGGCATATCGTCCAGATCCTTGAACCGATCTGGCTCAGCAAAAACGAGACGGCATCCCGGATCCGTGGTCGCGTGGAACGGGTGCTCGCATGGGCCAAAACCCGCGGCCTGCGTACGGGCGACAATCCAGCGACCTGGCGCAATCATCTTGATACCCTCTTGCCCCGACCCACATCGGTACAACGGCAGCAACACCACGCGGCCCTGCCGTACAAAGATATCCACTCGTTTGTCATTGAGCTGCGGGCACAGCCTGGCGTGACCGCGCAAGCACTCGAGTTCACCATCCTGACTGCGACACGCACAGGTGAAGTCATCGCTGCCACCTGGGAGGAGATCAATCTGCGCGAGGCAGTATGGATCATTCCCAAAACGCGGATGAAGGCAAAGCGCGAACACCGGGTTCCCCTGTCCAATCGCGCGGTCGAACTTCTGAGGCAGATGAAGAAAACACGCAAGAGCGACTTTGTCTTCCCAGGATGGAAAGCGGAAACGGGTCTTTCGAACATGGCCATGCTTCAGTTTCTGCGCAAGGTCGGCTATTCAGACCTGACGGTTCACGGATTCCGGTCGACGTTCCGTGACTGGTGCGCCGAAATGACCACCTACCCTCGCGAGCTCGCTGAAGCAGCGCTCGCGCATACGTTGAGCAACAAGGCAGAAGCTGCCTACTTCCGCAGTGATATGTTCGAGAAGCGACGCGAAATGATGCAGGCCTGGTGCGATTACATCAATACAGCACCAGCTGAGGCACGGCCCCCTGTCAGCCCCGGGACCGACCGAGTCGAACCTTCGCGAGAGGCGGCGTCTATCTAGTCGATTCAGCGTACAGATGACGCAATAACTCGACACACGTCGCCAACCCTGCGTCCACGGGACTCACTGGCGAGCGGTCGCCGCGTGTGATGTCCCTCGCGGCCGAGTGCGAAAGGCCACAGTCGTCGACGTTTTCTGGTCAAATGGCTTGCCGATTGGCGCGTTCCCGCACATTCGCAGCCGTGGCGATCGGCAAGGCGATGAACTCCCGCTCCGACATTTCGAGGAATGCCTGCTGGAACGGCAGATAGAGCTGCACGATCCATTGTTCGTCATCTTTGCGTCCAGCGTACGGGTGCAGGATCTCGCCATCGAATCCGCACCGATCGAAGCGCAGCACGCCCCCGTTCGGGTAGGAACTTGCCGCTTCGAAGCGAGCATGCATCATGTGACTGACGACGTCATGTGGATAGCCAGGATGGCCCGACGTATCCGCCTCTTCGATTGCCGCGCGAATTGCATCCTCCGGCGTGAGATGGCAACGCTCCATCTCCCGTTCGTCAAACACCTCTTCCGTCGCGACGTACGGTGGCCCGCGATACCAGTTCGGATCGTCGTGCTCGAGACGCACAGCGACGATCGTGCGTGTACCGACATCGGAGCAGCGCCAACGGAAGCCGGCCGGACCGAGAAATTCGAGGTCGATATAGAAATCCGAATGCTTCATGGTGAGCGTGATGGGGCGACGAGATCCTATTGTCGCAGAGCCGGGGCGACGGAGTCACGAGCCGTATTCTCGCCTCGTATGAGCGTGCCGCACCGTCAGCGTACAACCAACGATACCAATTTAGCTGCTCACCACCCTCATCAGCTAACCGGCCAAAAGGCGGAAGATTTGTTACCCACCGGCAGAGATCCCCGGTAGCCCCTCCACAACACCCGCTGCCCCCATGCACGGCGGCAGCGTTGCTCGCATGTCAGAAATAAAGTATAATTTCTGACATGCGAGGTATCCATGAACACGCTCCCCGAAGCCATACTGCTCCACTCCCGCTCCCTCCCCGAGGGCGGCGTGCTGTCGCCCAAAGAATTCCTGCATCTGGGAAGCCGCGCTGCGGTTGACCAGGCGTTTTCGCGCCTCAGCAAAGCCGGCAAGCTTATACGCGTAGCGCGTGGAACCTATGTGGCCCCCGTTTCCAGCCGGTTCGGCTCGCGCGCCCCTGCGTCGGAGAAGGTCGTAAAGGCCATGGCGGAGCTGAGCGGCGAAACCATCGCCCCGCACGGCGCCAGTGCTGCGAATGCACTCGGCTTGACCCAGCAGGTACCGACCCGGGAGGTCTATCTGACGTCAGGACGTACCCGGAAGTTGAAACTCGGTCGCTCGGAGTTGCTGGTCAAACACGCCCCCTGCTGGATGCTGGCTTTGGGTAACGGGCCAGCTGGCGCCGCGATCCGCGCACTGGCCTGGATGGGACCGACGCATGCCAGTGGCTCTCTAGCGGCACTGCACCGCACCCTTCCGGAAACGGAATGGCAAACGCTGACGTCCGCCCGAGCCATCTTACCGTCGTGGATGGCTCAGGCGATCGGTCAGGAAGCCGCGCATGGCTGAGAACTTTTTCAGTCTCAGCACGGACGACCGGCGCGAAGCGCTGGAATACGCCCGCGATCAAACGGGGCGCCCTGCGCATCTGCTTGAAAAAGACGTGTGGGTCGTGTGGACACTCCGCGCGCTCTTCGAGTCGAGCCTGTCCGCCGATCTCACCTTTAAAGGTGGTACGTCCTTGTCCAAGGCCTACAAGATCATCGATCGCTTCTCCGAAGATATTGACCTGACCTACGACATTCGCAAGCTGATACCGGATCTGATCAACGACGGTGGCGAACTGCCATCCAGCCGCAGCCAAGCCAGCAAATGGACGCAAGCCGTACGCCACCGGCTTCCTGACTGGATCAAAACGAACGTCCAGCCCGTCATTCAGGCATCGCTGGAACACGATCAGCTGAATGCACGGGTTGAGCTTGGGGGACAGGATAACGACAAACTGCTCTTGAGTTACCCTCCCCTCGCCGAGGGGACTGGCTACGTGGCACCGGTGATCACCCTGGAATTTGGCGCCCGTGCTACTGGAGAACCTCATCAGATCATGTCGGTCACGTGCGACATGGACGGGTATGTCCCCGAGGTGTCGTTTCCAACAGCGTCGCCGCTGGTCATGAGCCTCGCGCGGACTTTTTGGGAGAAAGCGACTGCAGCGCATGTGTACTGCGCACAAGGCCGCATCCGTGGCGAACGCTATGCCCGGCATTGGCATGATCTGGCGGCGATTGCGCGCAGTCCGCACTTCGACGAAGTCGTTGCCGATCGCGCTGTCGCGACCATGGTCGCCCAACACAAGTCCATCTTCTTCATTGAGAAAGACGCTAATGGCACAGTCATCGACTACGCCAACGCAGCACAGGGACGGCTACGGCTGGTCCCTGAAGACGATGCGCGCAAAGCCCTTGCGGAGGACTACGCCGCCATGCTGGACGACTCAATATTGCTCGTGGATGCTGCCCCCTTCGATCAACTCATGCAGACATGCGCCGACATCGAAAGCAGGATAAACAGAAGAGACGTGTGATTTAGCATGACATTCCATGCGCTGTTCTCGCTACAGTGCCGATGAGGTCCAATAGACCGGGAGCCAGACACATGGAAGGACAAAGCCCCGTCGTACGCACGTTTCCCAATCTTCTTTCGCATCGCATTGCCGCAGACCGTCACGTAGATGTGGTCGAATGCCAGTTGTCGTTTCGCGGTCCCGGCCGCCAACGCTTCACTGCAGTTAGCGAAACATGC
This sequence comes from Paraburkholderia sp. Cy-641, assembly GCF_011752945.1. Taxonomy (NCBI): domain Bacteria; kingdom Pseudomonadati; phylum Pseudomonadota; class Betaproteobacteria; order Burkholderiales; family Burkholderiaceae; genus Paraburkholderia; species Paraburkholderia sp. Cy-641. The sequence continues at coordinate 4,023 of NZ_VWWM01000017.1, read as the reverse complement.
AGCGGCGGAACCGCGATACCGTCACACAAAATACTCAGGTGTATAAGTCGAAACCTAATCAGTCAACGTCAGTTTGGTCTCAGACAGCGCGACCTCTCGTTGCCAATGGCTGTGATCGAAGTGCAACGGCCAGTCGCTCCCGGTCCTCGCCGACGCGTCGTAAGCCGACGTTCGACGAGGTTCTTTTGGACGCCAGCAATGTGGCGGGTGTTGACCGTGCAGGCGTCGCGCAGTGGGGACGGGCGTTTCCTGCATCCGCCAACTCACAGTTTCGACTCTGAGCGGACAACGATTTGACCTCACTGCCCGGCAGCTTCGAGACGATTTTGTTGATAAACTCTTCACAGAAGGGTTCAGCCGGTGTTTCAGGGGTCCTCTTACCCTCGACCGATAATTACGAGCGGTTTGTAGCGCGATCTCAGAGGTCGATTTTTAGCCAACTGGCTTCGTTTCCAACGAAAACTAGTTTTTCAACAGAATCAGACCACAGCGGCCATTCGCGCGAATGGATCGTCGATGAACGGATGCTTCGGGTCGGATTCGAGCGCCGGACGGCAAGTTTGAAAACTCATCTACCGTTCGACCGATCACCTTGACGGATAAGTGAGACGCAGAAATAGGACACGCTAGCGCACGACGGGGCATCTCGTCGCGAATTTCCACTGTTTCGGTATTCGCAAAGATGCTGCTCTGATGCGTCAAAACAACCGCCGGGGATTCGAATACAGTCGCTTCTCGTGTGACTGTTGAGGCTCATTCGTGCCCGCGATATAGCTCATCAAACTTGTCTATCGCTCTTCTTAGCGATCGCGCAGTAAATTATTGGATAAATAGAATTAAGAATTCCATTCTGGCACCCAGACGGGGGAGATTTTATTTCCGTCAGCGAGCATATTTCTGAAAATTGATATTGAATAATAGGTTAACGACTTAATTACGTAATCGTACTTCAAACCCAAAAAATGTGATAAGGACGTTTCAGTTGCCCCAGATTTCGCAAAAAGCACTTGTCGATACTGCCGAATGACCTCCCTCCGCCTGATCGGCGAAGGATGGGAATCATACCTTTCACAGACAGAGAACCCAGCAGCTGCTTCGATAAAAATATATAACATATCATACAAAGAAAAAAATACATCTGGCGCACTTAGCATTATTGCGCTGTTCGTATCTCCGAACCATCCATCCCGACCTTCCTTGGCCACGATATTCCATAGTAATGTCAAGCCGAGAATATCCGCCGCCAGCTCGTCGTCGGAAGCCGGGATAATAAGATCGGTTTCATGGCCATCGATCACTACCTCTTCTTGCTTTTCGCTCCGCGTTAAATCGCCGTGGAAAATATGCGCTATTTCATGGCCGACCAAGAATGTTTCCATGCCCTGTAGCAGCGTCCCTCCAGGAACTACGGTGAACTCGTTGCTTGGAATAAACCCCGTTCCGCTCAATGTTCCATTGAACACCAGTGCCGCAACAGTCGTAACAAATATGGCGCCGATATCTGCGCTTTCTCTTACGGCTTTGTCGACCAGGCCAGCTAGCTTTTGTGTCGCATCGGAAGCAGTGGCTTGATCAGAGGAAAGCGCTTGGTTGGCGATCTTATCGTACGCCTCCACGGGCATCCTCATGCAAATTTCAATCACTATTTTCGACATCTTATGCAAAAATAACGGCATGCCTTCTTGAAAAGCCATTACCGGCCGCCGATCAATGGGAGTGAGAAAGGCACATGCATTTGGAATCGGAACTGGCAGGAAACAAAAGTCTAAGTAATTCTCAGCCGATCCGAGAAATGCATTATTTTTAACAATAATTTCTATTATTCGTGTGAAAACCGCGTGAAGCTCTGGATCACCCAAGGACCAATCGGTAAGCTCATCAATATTTTCCTCTACATGTTTGCGATAAGCAGATAATAGTTTTTTAAATGAGTTTTTATATTTTAATGTAACGCTCGCACCGAGTGATCGTAGATGGTATTTTCCTGTGTAACTGTGAGCACCTAATTGCTTCGCAGTGGTTCTATCAATGTTTTCCAAAACGGCTTTTTTGTCAGATGTAACAATCTCATAATAGTCTCGATATTTAGGATCATTTTTGTACCACGCAACCAATTCCAACAGGAACTCTCTGGCATCACTCATTGCGATTTCTTCTTCGGTATCAAGGTCACCTGGATCGTCGACTGGATCGACGAACCGCCTTTCAGAAGAGAAAGTAATGCGATTTCGCCGGTTGCAGTGATGGCTAGAGAAAGAGTTATCTTTTCAATTTCAACGGAGGACAGATTTTCAGATGCGAGTATCAAAGGATCTGATATCTCCTTGATCGCCTGATTGATTCGTCTGCCCAGTTCACCCGCGTCGATATTAATTAGACTTGGAGGAAGAGAAATTCCTCCTGGTAAAGCCGACCTTACATCTTGTGAACCGCCATCAACAATAACCTTCATAACGCAAGCCTCACGATTGAAACAAACGTTATAGAGCCATCTAAGACAAAATTGCTAGCTTCGGAGTTGGTCGTGACGCGACGAGGAGTCAATCGCCAACGTTTCGCTGTACGCTTGCCGTGCGATCGACTGGCCGACGCGCTTGCTATAAAGACACACTAGAGCAAATTCTCTCGCGGCTATGTGGTCAACCTCACATTTACTTGGCGGGCCGCACCCTGGATTTGCCCCTGTACCTCCGGACACCGCCTCACACTTGAGTTGATGAATCGGTCCTGCGCCTGAACTCGCGTGGCGAGCGGTACTTCAGCGCGCTGTCAGGATGATGTTCGTTATAGTGGTCAAACGCGACGGCAAGATTGCGCGCCGCAGTCGCTGCATCGGGCTTCGGCATGAAGGCGACATGGTCACGCTTCATCGTCTTTACGAAGCGCTCCGCCATTCCGTTACTTTGCGGGCTGCAGACCGGTGTGGTCAACGGCTTTAGCCCGATGGACGACGCGAAGCTTCTGGTCCTGTGCGCCGTGTAGCCTGAGCCGTTATCTGTCAGCCACTCGATTTCAGCCGGCGTCTTCAAGACATTTCCAAATCGGTTCTCGACGGCTGCGAGCATTACATCGCGCACCACATCGCCACTGTGACCGCCTGTCGTCGCCGCCCAGCTCATCGCTTCACGGTCACAGCAGTCCAGAGCGAACGTCACGCGCAATGGCTCACCGTTGTCGCAGCGAAACTCAAAGCCATCAGAACACCAGCGCTGGTTGCGCTTCGCGACCGCGACCTTGCCATCGTGCCGACGCTGCGGCCGTGGTGGCGAAGGTCTGCGTTGCAGCAGCAAGCTGTGAACGCGCATCACCCGATACACGCGTTTGGCGTTCACTGGAGCGATACCCCGGCGCTCCCTTTCACGGCGCAACATGCCCCAGACCCGGCGATATCCGTAGCTCGGCAGGTCAGTGACGGTCAGCCGAATCTCTTCGACCAGGCCGGCATCGTCCGTCTGCCTGGCGCTGCGTCCATCCTGCCAGTCATCCGGACGCGCCAGCCTTGCTGCCACGTTTGAGCGCGCTACACCGAGAACGTCGCAGACCCGCTTCACTGCTCGTCCCCCGGCAATGAGGGCGAGCGCGCAATCCATTTTCGCGACTTCGCCACCTCCACCGCCTCACGAAGAATCTCGTTCTCCATGGTTTTCTTTCCCAGCAAGCGCTGCAGTTCCCTGATTTGCTTCAGTGCATCGCTCAACCCGGAAGCGGGCACCACTTCCTCGCCGGCGCTAACTGCTGACAAACTGCCGTCCTGATACAGCTTGCGTCAGTGAAACAGCTGATTCGGATTGACGCCATGCTGGCGTGCAACCATCGAGACCGACTTGCCCAGCTCGAAACTCTCTCTCACCATCGCCAGCTTTTCATCGGCTGACCATCGCCGCTGGCGCTCCGGCCCCGTCAACACTTCCATCACTTCCTGTTTGTTGTTAGTCAGAATCTATGGTCGCCCCCATTTTTGCAATGCTGGGTTCAACGATGTTTCGGGCTTGCTCAAATCTATTCGGCGTCTTCGTTGAGGTT
>NZ_VWWM01000016.1:0-143587 GCF_011752945.1 Paraburkholderia sp. Cy-641 | reverse complement strand
CCGCATCAAGCGCCCACACTTATCGGCTGTTGGTTTTTAAAGATCAGTCCACAAACTCACAGCACCCAAACCACCCGGCACCGCTTCGTTTGCGTCGCTGCGTCTGCAGCAGAGAAACGAGATTATGGAGACTTTCCGGCACGCCGTCAACAGGTTTTAACACACTGCCTAACCTGCCTGCGCCGCGAAAACCCCCTGCCATCCAGGGCCTCCCGCTTCCCCGTGCCCCGCTGGGCGGAACACGAAAGAGCGGAATTCTAGCGGGACCGGATACGACTTGCAAGTACGAATTCAGGGTTTTCCTTAGCGACCCTTGCCGAGGCCGTCCACTTCGCCAACGGCAGGCACCTTCGCATCAGGAGCCAAAGCCCCCGCGGTCGGCGCGCCAATCGCCCAGTCGTGCAGCACGGTATAAGCGACCGCCAGCAAAGTCGGTCCGATGAAAACGCCGAGGAAACCAAATGCCAACGCCCCGCCAAGGATGCCCAGCATCACCAGGATCAGCGGCATATCGCTATTCTTGCCAATCAGGATCGGCTTGATGACGTTATCGGACATACCAACGACCAGCACGCCCCACACGACCAGAAAGATCGCCCACCCTGTCACGCCCCCCTGATACAGCCAGATCGCGGCAGGCAGCCACACGATGACCGGACCGCCCGGCACCACCGACAGAAAAAACGTCGCCAGCCCAAGCAACGCCGGAGCCGGCACGCCTGCAATCCAGCAGCCGAACCCTGCGAGAATGGCCTGCACGAGTGCCGTACCCAGAATCCCGTAGACCACGCCCTTCACCGTGCTGCCCGCCAGCGCGAGCAGATAGTCGGCGCGCTCACCGGCAATACGCCGCATGCCCGCATTCAGCCACGCGGCCGCACCTTCGCCGCCGATATAAAAGAAAAACGCCAGCACAATGCTCAGCGCCAGCAACCCCAGCCCGTGCGTCACGGCAATCGCCGCCGCCAGAATCCACTTGCCGGCGGGAGCCGCGAACGTGTGCAACTGCGCGATCAACTCCGAGTTGCTGCTCGTCACCCGCTCCCAGAAGGCTTCGATGCTCGAACCGACGAGCGGGATTCGCTGCACCCACGGCGGAAGATCCGGCAAGCCCGACTCGAAGAGTCTTTGCACCAGCGCCACGATATCGTGAACATGCGCACCGAATGCAAACCCCGCATACACGAATGGCCCAAGCACAACAACCAGAATGATCAGCACGATCAGCATCGCGGCCAGCTTGCGGCGCCCGCCGACCGCGCTCGTGAGCCGCCGGTAAAGCCCCCACGAGCTATAGCTGAGAATGGCGCCCCACAGCAGCGCGGTCGTGAAAGGTGCCAGCACCAGCAACGAGCCGCCCACGAGAACGATCAACGCGAATACAGCGGCAAGACGTTCGATCAGTTGGTCCGATTTCACGATGAATCTCCTATTGCGCCAGGCCATGGCGATGAATTGACATACGCCTGTCAGGCGCCCGCGAAACGCCGTCAGTATAGGGGCGAGTCGCGCGTCCTGAGTGACTTATGCCATTCGGCCAGGAGAACATGAGCCACGCGCGCAAAGAAGCGGCTTTCCCGTCACGAAACGATCCGATTCATGTGCCAATGCTGGCTAAACGGTATAGCGTCCCGGAAAAGATTAGAATATAAGGTTCCGTGCCTCCAATTTTTCCGGATTTATGCGCTCGCGAATCGCCAAACGTCTCCCTCCCGATGCCGACAAGCTTGTCGGTCTCTCGCTCGCGCTTTTCGCGTCGGGCAGCCGCACCGAAGATCGCTTCTGGGAAGCCAAGCTCGATGCGTTGCTGGCCAGGATCGTGCGCAACGCCAACCAGACCACGCTGGACGCCGCGCTCGATCATCTGCAGCAAAACCACCCCGACGCCTATGGCGCGCTCGCCGACATGGCGGAAACCCATAGCGAGTCGTTCCTCATCGAGCACGAAGGCGCGCCCTACGAAGCGCTGCTGATCGCCGCGCCCGTGCTCGCCTGGACTCGCTACGTGATTCCGTCCGGCCCGCTCAAGACCGACGCGGCCGACGCCTTGCGCGCGCATCTGCAGGCGCACGTGCTCGCGGCAAACACGCGCGTCGCGATGGCGCCGTTCCTGTACAGCATCGACCAGTTGCCGCGCCATCACGTCGAAACGTGGCGCATCGCCCAGCAGCTCGCGCAAGCGGCGCTCACCGGCGGCAATGCCAGGCTCAATTTCGGCGAGTTGCCGGAAACCTCGCCGATTCTCGCCGACCCGCGCTTCCTGCTGGCCGTCGTCGCAGCGCCGGTAGGCGAGGCGACCTTCCGTTGGCAGGAAGAAGAGCACGGCAGCCGCATCGAGCGCGGCCAGTGTCTCGAGCAATGGGCCACACAAGGTGGCGCGAATCTGTCGCTCGTGCTGCCGGGTTGCGAATTCGAGTGCCTGTTGCCCGACGCGTACTACTCAGCCTGCCGCGATGCCGACGAAAGCGTGCGTCCTCACACCGTGCGGACCGCCGTGCGTTATCTATTTGACACAATTGGCGCGGCGCCGCAGGACCTTCGCGCGGTGGTCGCCGGCTTCGGCGAACGACGTATCGACGAGTACCGTGTCGGCTTCACGCGCAAGGGCAGCAACGACGTGATTTACGGTGTCGTGTGGCCGCTCTACGGTCGCGAAAACGGCGAGCCGGGCATCGACGAAGAACCGCAGGAGACCGCCGGCTCGGACGACCCGCTCGAGGAAATCGTCGCACTGCTCAAGGAGACAGGCATTACTGACGTGCGTCGCCACGCGGGCCGCTTCGAGCCGGAATATTGCGACGACTGCGGCGTGCCGCTCTACGCGGACCCGCTCGGTGAGATCGTCCACGCGGAAATGCCCGAAGACGCAGAGCCCGCGCAACCACATTTCCATTGAATCTCGACGCCCGCCTCAACGCGTTATCGCAAAAAAGCCCCGCCTCGTGCGGGGCTTTTTGTTGGCGTAGCCGCGCGTCCTATGCCTTTCGGACAGCCGTCAAATCCGAGGGAATTTGTCATCATAGGACTGGTGACGCATGAAAGTGAGTGAGCCCGGTTCATGAACCGCACGAGTGCGTCGCGCTATTTCGCCCGATTAATCTGGAGACATGCATGCGCTTCTCGATTCTCAATTCAAACGCGGAACGACGTGACGGACTCAAGGCCCTGCTGAGGCAGATCGACCGGCTGGCGCGTTTTACCGAAGCCCAGGACTGGCGTCAGCTCGAGCGTCCGTTCAAGCGCTATGTGCCTGATCTCGTCGTGATCGACTGGCAGGACTGGATGTCGGTTCTGGATGTCCGCCACCTGCTCAGCGACTACCCCGACCTGCGCATCGCCGTGCTGACCGACGGCACCCCGCCCGCCCTCGTGCGCGCGCTGCTCGACGAAGGCGTGCTCGGCGTCGTGCCGCGCGACACCGATCCGTGTCTCATCGTGCGCGCCTTCGAAATGGTGCTGCTCGGCGGTCATTACGTGCCGCCCGGCGCACTCGCGCTCGATCCTCCGTTGCCATCCGACACCGCGATCCGTCTGTTCGACGAAAAAAATCCGCCGCCGCGCCGCAACCGCCTCTCGAGCGGACTGTCGCCGCGCCAGGAGCAGATCATGCGCTGCGTTCACATGGGCAGCACGAACAAGATGATCGCGCGCACGCTCGGCATTAGCGAAGGCACGGTCAAGATCCATCTGACCAGCATCTTCCAGCAGCTCGGCGCCCCCAATCGCGCCGCCGCGGTCGCGCTTTACAACGGCTGGCTCACGAACCATCTGCAAGTGCTGCACAACAACGGCGAAAGCTCCGCGCGGCCGGTAACGATGGGGCAGACCGGCGCGACTCCGCTGCGACGTCATAAGCGCGCGCGTTTTCAGTATCCGTTGCCAACCAGCGACACTACCCCGGCGCTGCCCATGGCCGCCGAACCCACGACATCGTATGGCGACCCGCCGCATCCCACGCTCCCGCCGAAGCCACTCACACCGGGTTCGACATAACGGCCGGCGTCATACGCGGCATGTCCGCGCGCGTGCGCCCAGAGAGCGGTGGCGGGAGCTGGCATGGAATCCGCTCACACCTTTTCCCGTCCAACGAGTAATATGAGACACATGGGTTTCCTATACACACCGCTTCCGTTCTGGGTCGCTGTCGGCGGCTGGGTTGCCACTGCGATGATGGTCGCGCTCGCGCTGTGGAAAAATCCTTTCAAAAGACTTCAGGACGGCACACTCCAGCACGTATGGCTCGCGATCATTGTCGCGGTGTCGGTGCTGTGGGCGAGCAATGCCTGGCTCGACGACGGCACCGTCATGCATCTGCTCGGCGCCACGCTCTTCGTCACGCTCTTCGACTGGCGGCTCGCGCTGGTCGCCATGGCGTTCGTCACGGGCCTTGCCGCCGTCGTCTTCGATGCGCCATGGCAAGGCATCGCGCTGACGTTCCTCGTGTACGGCGCGCTGCCCGTCGGTATCTCGACCCTGCTCCAGCGCATCTGCATCGCGTGGCTGCCACGCAATCTCTTCATGTTCATCTTTGGCCAGGGCTTCGTTTCTCCCGCCATTGCCGTATCACTGACCGTCGCGGCGGCGCTCGGCCTTCATGTCGCGCTGGCCGGCGGCTCGACAACCGTGGTGCCGGCCGGCTATGCGCTCAGCGTGCTGCTGCTCGCCACCGGCGAGGCGTGGTTTACCGGCATGGCAACCGCGCTGATCGCGGTTTACCGTCCCGCCTGGGTAACCACGTACGATGTCCGCCGATACCGCTTGGGCGGCCCACGCACCTGAGGATTCGTGCGTTGCTGCGAGCGCCGGTGCGTATCTGTGATAATTCAACGCCTGGTCGCGTGAGATTCAGCGAGCGTTCGCGCCAAGACTAGCCCGAATATTTGCAGCAAGATTGAACTCACCCTTTTGCAAGGCATCTTATTTGCCTCATCCCCCCATTAGCGTCTGAAGAACTAGATGGATCGCACCAACGTACCGCGCCGATTGCTGCGGGTGGTCGGCCGGCTGGCAGCCTGCGCAGCGAGTCTCTCGCTCATCTGCACTGCCCCCGCATTCGCCGATCAACTCGAGCAGCACAACGACCTCGTCAACAAGTTTATCAACGACATGCATGCGGACCCGCTCGTCGCGGACTGTGCCGCGCACGGCGACTTCGTCGCCAGCACGTCGACCGCATTCGATCACGTCGAATTTCCACCAAGCTCGTTCGATAGCGCCCACTCGTCCGTCACACCGTGGAACGATTCGTTCGACGAAGGCAAGCAGCGCGTCAAGGTGGACAGCATCGTCACCGTCGAAGGCGTCGGCGTGCCCCAGAACGGCGCCAGCGACCCCGCGGACCTGAAATTCCGCTGCGGCTATGTCGGCTCGCAGATGCTGGCGTTCAGCTGGAACGATCCGGTGCCGCCGAACCGTGCGCATAGCGAGGGATCGCGAGGCGCCTCGGGCAAGCATAAAGGCGGCAAGGGCAAGCACTCGGCGAGCGGCAAGACGTCGAAGAAGTCGGCAGCGAAGTCGTCGAAATCGGGCTCGGGTAAAGCGTCGCGCGCGACCTCGGGCAAATCGGCCACCAAAAGCACAGCGAAGAAAAAGAGCAAATAACGGCGTGGCGTTGATCGACTCGCGTCAACGCCGGCAGCTCGCTCGTCATTCCAATAAGAAAGCGGCGCGCACCGAAAAGTGCGCGCCGCGTTTCTTGCGCCCGTCCGTCTTTTACGCGAACGTCTCCACGTGCCGCAGAATGGCCTGCAACATCGCGGCGCCAAGCGATGCGCTGCGCTCGCCGTTCCAGCCCACGCGTTCATCGGGCAGATTGGCGTTGTCCTTGAACGGCATTTCCAGCGTCAGCGAGAGGCAGTCGAATTCGTTGCCGATGTACTTCGACGCGAGCTTCAAAGCATCCTCGCGATACTTGCTCGCCGCATAGCCATGCTTGTCCTGGAAATCGGGGCTCGCGTGCCTGAACGCCTCGATAAACGCCTTCTGCTCGAGCGCCTGCCGTTCGGTGAAACCCGGCAGCATTTCGGAGCCCGCGACGAACACATAAGGCAGCGCCTCGTCGCCGTGGATATCGAAGAACAGATCGCAGCCCGTCGCGTGGATCGCGTCGCGCACCACCAGCACTTCGGGACTGCGCGCGGCGTCCGGCTCCATCCATTCGCGATTCAGGTTCGCGCCGGCTGCGTTGGTGCGCAGATTGCCGTGCACGCTGCCGTCCGGATTCATGTTCGGCACGATGTGGAACACGGCGTGGTCGTAGAGCTTGCGCGCGACCGGGTCGCCGGCCCAATCGCCCCAGCCGACGAGACGTTTCACGAGCCCTTCGATGAACCATTCGGCCATCGTCTCGCCGGGATGCTGGCGCGCGATCAGCCAGACCTGCTTTTTCGGCGTGGCGGGAGCGGCATCGTCGGCCTCCGGCGTCGCCAGCGTGAGCAGCGAAATGGGCCGCCCTTCGACGCTCCTGCCGAGCTCGGTGAGCGATGCGTGCGGCATCTGCTGTACGGCGCCGAGAAACTCCGCATGGCGTTCCTCGCTATACGGCTCGAAATACGCGTAGTAGATGCTGTCGAAATCGGGCGTGTGATCGATCGTCAGCACGCGGCCGTCATACGAGGTCGGCACGCGAAACCAGTTCACGCGGTCATAGCTCGCGACCGCCCGGTAATCGCGCCAGCCTTCCGCGAACGCGCACGCGGCGGCGTTCTCGAAGGTCATCACGCAGCGCTCGCCGGCCGTGCCGGACAAACGGAAATAGAACCACTGCGCGAATTCCGCGTGGCTGTCGGGCCGCACGCGCAGGCGGATATGGCCGGCGTCCTCGCAGGACAGCACTTCGACCGCCCCCGCGTCGAAATTGCTCGTAATCGATAACGTCATGAGATCCTTCCTGCCCGTGTGCAACGGACGGTTTATTCCGCGATGCGGCGGCGAAATACGTAGGTGGAATCGTTCGAGGCCTCGGCGCTGAACGCATAGCCTTCTGAGTCGAACGCCTGCAGCTGCTCGGGCTCGTCGAGGCGATGCTCGACCGCATAACGCGCCATCAGACCACGCGCGCGTTTTGCGTGGAAGCTGATGATCTTGTAGCGGCCGCCCTTCCAGTCCTCGAACACCGGCGTGACGACCGGCGCTTCGAGCAGCTTCGGCCTGACCGACTTGAAGTATTCACCCGACGCGCAATTCACGAGCACGCGCGAGCCCGCGGCGTTCTTCTTCAATTGCGCGTTCAACGCCTGCGTGATCCGCTCGCCCCAGAACGCATACAGATCCTTGCCGCGCGGATTGACGAAACGCGTGCCCATTTCGAGCCGGTACGGCTGCAGCAGATCGAGCGGACGCAGCAGGCCGTAGAGGCCGGACAGCACGCGCACATGATTCTGCGCATAGTCGAGATCGGCGGACGACAGCGTCTTCGCGTCGAAGCCTTCGTAGACGTCGCCGTTGAATGCGAGCACCGCCTGCTTGGCGTTGTGCGTGCCGAATTGCGGCGACCAGTCGGCGTAACGCTGGAAATTGAGGTGCGCGAGCTGATCGGAGATGCCCATCAGCGAGGCGATCTGTTGCGGCGACAAACTGCGCAGGCCGTCGATCAGTTCGGCTGCGTCGTCGACGAAATCGGGAATCGTGTGTTTCTTGACGTGCGGCGGGGTTGCGTAGTCGAGCGATTTCGCCGGCGACAGAACGATTATCATAGAGGCTTGCATGCAGGCACGCCGTGCCTGGCGGTCAAAGACGAAAGCCAGATTGTAACGAATGCCCTGTTCCCACGCCTCAAGCGGCGCCTTGCGCGTCGTGCTCGATTCCAATGTCTGGATCGATATTCTCGTGTTCGACGACCCGCATACGCGGCCGATCGCGGCCGCGCTCGAAAGCGGCGCGCTGGCCGCGCTGATCGACGCGCGCTGCCTCGCCGAGCTAACCTACGTGCTCGACTATCCGCAATTCGCGCACAGGAACGTCGACAAGACGGCGGCGCTCGCGTTCGTCGCGCGGTTCGCGCAGATGGTCGAGCCGCCGGCCACCGTCGAACCCACCGAGGGCGTACGGCCGCTGCCCCAATGCAAGGATCGCGACGACCAGAAGTTTCTCGAACTCGCGCACACAGCACGGGCTGACTGGCTCGTCTCGAAGGACCGCGCGGTGTTGAAGCTCGCGAAGCGGATCGCGCGCGATTTCGGCTTCCAGATCGCCCAGCCGGCGCCGTTCGTCGCGGCTGCGGGCATTGCGCAGAATCTGCCCGTTGCAACGACGCCCTGACGCTTTTCGAGAACCCGGCCCACCCATCGCCCAGCTACGAACCACGCCATGAACGCACCGCACGACACGTCCGCCAGCCCTACGTTTCCGTCCCGCCTGCCGAACGTCGGCACGACGATCTTCACCGTGATGAGCGCGCTCGCCGCGGAAAAAGGCGCGGTGAATCTGGGCCAGGGCTTTCCCGACTTCGCCTGCGATCCGCGCATCGTCGACTCGGTCGCGAACGCGATGCGCGACGGCCACAACCAGTACCCGCCGATGGCGGGCGTTCTGCCGCTGCGTCAGGCGATCGCGGAGAAGATCGCGAATCTGTATGGGCGCCGCTACGACGCAACGAACGAAATCACCGTGACGGCGGGCGCGACGCAGGCGCTCTTGACCGCGATTCTCTGCACCGTCCATCCCGGCGACGAAGTGATCGTGATCGAGCCGACCTACGACAGCTATCTGCCGTCGATCGAACTGGCGGGCGGCAAGCCGGTCTTCGTCACGCTCGAAGCGCCCGACTACGCGATCCCGTTCGACAGGCTGGCCGCCGCGATCACGCCGAAAACGCGGCTCATCATGATCAACACGCCGCACAATCCGACCGGCACAGTGTGGCGCGCGGAGGACATGCGCAAGCTCGAAGAGATCGTGCGCGGCACCAACGTGCTGATCCTCTCCGACGAAGTGTATGAGCACATGGTCTACGACGGCGCGCCACACGAAAGCGCCGCGCGCTATCCGGAACTCGCGCAGCGCAGCTTCGTCGTGTCGAGCTTCGGCAAGACCTACCACGTGACGGGCTGGAAGGTCGGCTACGTGGCGGCGCCCGCCGCGCTCACGGCCGAGTTCCGCAAGGTGCACCAGTTCAACGTGTTCACCGTCAATACGCCGATGCAGATCGGCCTCGCCGATTACATGAAGGACCCCGCGCCCTATCTCGATCTGCCGGCGTTTTATCAGAAGAAGCGCGACTTCTTCCGCGCGGGTCTCGCGAACTCGCGCTTCAGGCTGCTGCCGTGCACGGGCACCTACTTCCAGTGCGTCGACTATTCGGCGATCAGCGATCTGCCCGAAGCCGAATTCGCGCAATGGCTGACCGGCGAGATCGGCGTCGCGGCCATTCCGGTCTCGGCGTTCTACCACGAGGCGCACGAGTCGGGGGTGGTGCGCTTCTGCTTCGCCAAGCAGGAAAGCACGCTCGCCACCGCGCTCGAGCGGCTCGCGCGGCTTTGAGATGCTCCGCGCGATGTCACGAACGAATCCACGTTCCCGGCCATCGCGCATCGTTGCATGGGCGTGTGTGTTACGGCCTGCTTTGTGGTCTGCGTTACATCCGGCCCCACGGCCCGGGTCACAAGCCGATTCACAAGCCGGCTCACGGCCAGCTTCACGCCCCCACCCACACCCCTGCGCAGGCCGTCACACGCCCCACACGCCTCTTTCATCAGGCCGCGCGCGACGCCGCGATATACGCCTTGAGATCATCGGTCACGCGCTGCGCGGCGGGCCGAGCCTTGATCGTCTTGATGTAGCTCTTCCAGTCGATCCCCGCGTCGAGCAGAAAGTCGCGGCCGTAGATGGTCTGCGTCGCCGAGCCCACGAGCGGCAGGTGCACGTAGCCGGAGATATCGGCGACGCTGAAATGCTCGCCGCACAGATACGGCGCGAACTTCGCGATCCGCTTGAAGCCGGCGATGTGATGCGCGAGCAGCTTCTCGACGCGCCCCTTCGTTGCGTCGCTCACCGTGCCGCCGAAAAACGATTCCTTGTACAGATTACGCGCCGTCAGTTCGAGATGCACGTCGACGAAGGCGATCATCTCGCGCTCCTTGGCCGCCTGCCACGGATCGGCAGAGAAGATCCGCCTGTCGGGAAAGCTCGCGGCGAGATATTCGACGATGCATTGCGATTCGCACAGATCGCCGTTCGCGGTCTGCAGATACGGCACCTTGCCAAGCGGCGAATGCGCGAGCAGCGCCTCGTCCTGGCTCGGCTTCACGAGCACCTCCTCGAACGGAATGCCGTGCTCGAGCAGCACGAACTTGACCTTGTTGTAGTAGTTGGACAGTGCGAAACCGCAGAGCTTCAACATCGGATGTCTCCTTCTTTTCGGTTGTTCGAGCCCACGCATCGCAATCGAAGCAGCGGCTTTCCATTAAATCATCCAGTAAATTGCACGATCGTGCTATTCTAAAATAACCATGGAGTCGAGCATCCATCGCAATGAACTCTCGCAATTTCAGTATCGAGACCATCGGCATTGTCGGAACCGGTGCAATGGGCCGCGGCATCGCGCAGATCGCCGCGCTCGCGGGCCTGAGCGTGCGGCTCTTCGACACCAACTCCGCTGCCATAGGCGCCGCGCGCGACTACCTCGCGGACACTTTCGCCAAATTGACGGCCAAAGGCAAGCTCGAGCAGTCGCGCTCGCTGGCCGCGCTCGCGAACGTGAGCGGCGTGCAGAACATCGGCGAGCTGGCCGGCTGCGATCTGGTCGTCGAGGCGATCGTCGAAAAGCTCGACGTGAAGCAGGCGCTCTTTCGCGAACTCGAAACCGTCGTGAGCGGTCGCTGCATCCTCGCGTCGAATACGTCATCGCTGTCGATCACCGCAATCGCCGCGGGCTGCACCGATCCCTCGCGCGTGGTCGGCTATCACTTCTTCAATCCCGTGCCGCTGATGAAGGTCGTCGAAGTGATCGACGGGTTGCGCAGCGACCCCGAGGCCGGCAACGCGCTGATGGACCTCGCGCGCCGCATGGGTCACACGCCGGTGCGCGCGAAGGACATGCCCGGCTTCATCGTCAATCACGCGGGCCGCGGCATGAATACCGAGGGCCTGCGCGCGGCGGGCGAAGGCGTCGCGAGCTTCGCCGATATCGACCGCATCATGCGCGAGCAGGCCGGCTTCCGGCTCGGGCCGTTCGAGCTGCTGGACCTGACCGCGCTCGACGTGTCGCATCCGGTCATGGAATCGATCTATCACCAGTTCTACGAGGAACCGCGCTACACGCCGTCGCCGATCACCGGCACACGGCTGCTCGGCGGACTGCTGGGCCGCAAGACCGGCGAGGGCTTCTACCGCTACGTGGACGGCAAGCAGCAGGTGCCCGACGAAGCGCCCGCGCCGAGCGCGCTGCCGCACAGCGTATGGGTCAGCCAGCGCTACCGCAAAGCGCATGACGCAGTCGTGCAACTGATCGGCCAGGCCGGTGTGAAGCTCGACGACGGCGCGACGCCCGCCGCGAATTCGCTGATCGTCGTCACGCCGTTCGGCCACGACGCGACCACGGCCGCGGTCGACGAAGCGCTCGACGCCAGCCGCGTCGTCGCCGTCGACACGCTGTTCCCGCTCATCGGCGCGAAACGCCGCACGCTGATGACCACGCCGGCCACGACACGCGCCGCCCGCGACGCCGGACACGCGCTCTTCGCCGCCGACGGTGTACCCGTCACCGTGATCCGCGATTCGACCGGCTTCGTCGCGCAGCGCGTGGTCGCGACGATCGTCAACATCGGCTGTGACATCGCGCAAAAGCAGATCGCCACACCCGAGGACATCGACCTCGCGGTCACGCTCGGCCTCGGCTATCCGCGCGGACCGCTCGCGCTCGGTGACGCGCTCGGCGCCACCACGATTCTCGCGATCCTGCGCAACATGTTCGGCGTGCTCGGCGATCCGCGCTACCGTCCGTCGCCGTGGCTCGCGCGGCGCGCGCAGCTCGGTCTTTCGCTGACGCAGCGCGACGCCAGCGACATCTCACCGGAGGCCCGATCATGAGCGCCGCCCTGCTCGCTTCACGCCCAGCCAGCAGCGAATCGACGCTGGTCCTCACGCTGTCGAATCCCGGCGCGCGCAACGCGCTGCATCCGGACATGTACGCGGCCGGCATCGAGGCGTTCGACACCGTCGAGCGCGATCCGTCGATTCGCGCGGTCGTGATCACTGGCGCCGACAACTTCTTCTGCGCGGGCGGCAACCTGAACCGCCTGCTCGAAAATCGCGCGAAAGATCCGTCCGTGCAGGCCGAGAGTATCGACCAGCTCGGTCAGTGGATTTCGGCGCTGCGGCTGTCGTCGAAACCCGTGATTGCGGCGGTCGAAGGCGCCGCGGCCGGCGCCGGCTTTTCGCTCGCGCTCGCCTGCGATCTGATCGTCGCCGCGGACAACGCGAAGTTCGCGATGTCGTATGCACGCGTCGGCCTGACGCCCGATGGCGGCGGCTCGTGGTTCCTCGCGCAGGCGCTGCCGCGCCAGCTCGCCACCGAAGTGCTGATCGAAGCCAAGCCGATCGGCGCGGCACGTCTGCACGAACTCGGCGTCGTCAACCGGCTCACCAAGCCCGGCATCGCGCTCGATAACGCGCTGGCCTGGGCCGACGAACTCGCGGCGATTTCGCCCAATTCGGTGTCACGCATCAAAGGACTGATCGCCGCGGCCGGCACGCAGCCGCTCGCGGATCATCTGGTCACGGAGCGCGACAACTTCGTCGCCTCGCTGCATCACCGCGAGGGCCTCGAAGGGATCAGCGCGTTCCTCGAAAAACGCGCGCCGGTCTACAAATAGTCTGCCAATCAGCCACGAGAGAGCCGCCCGACCATGCCCGACTATCAGTTGCCGAAACGTCGCCGCATCTTCCTGATGCGCCACGGCGACGTCACCTACTTCGACGATTCCGGCCGCGCGATCGACCCCGAGACCGTGCCGCTCAACACGAACGGCCGCGAGCAGGCGAGCGCCGCGGGCCGCCTGTTCGCCGAACAGCGGGTGCGCTTCGATCGCGTGATCGTGAGCGGCCTGCCGCGCACGATCGAAACCGCGCGACGCGTGCTCGCCGAAACGGGCCAGCAGATCGAGCCGGAAATCGAGCCCGCGTGGCAGGAAATTCGCGGCGGCAAGCTCGGCAGCATTCCGGCGAGCGATATCGAGACGGCGTTTCTCGGCGTGTTCGACGGCATCGTGCCCGAAAGCACGCGCTTTCTCGACGGCGAAACGATCGGCGAGCTGTTCGATCGCGTGCTGCCGGCCGTCGCGGCGCTGCGTGAGGACACCTCGTGGGACACCGTGCTGCTGGTGCTGCACGGCGGCGTCAATCGCGCGATCCTCTCGCACGCGCTGACAACGGGCGGCCGCACGTTCTTCGGCCATCTGTCGCAGGCGACCGGCTGCATCAACGCGCTCGACGTCGGCGCCGCGCCGCGCGACTGGGTGCTGCGCATGCTCAACCACTCGCCGCCGTCGCCGCTGCATCGTGACGTGCGCAACACCACGATGGAAATGCTTTACGCGCAATTCATCCGCTACCAGCGCAGTTGACACCGAACTGGAGGAGACACATGGCGCAAGCCACGCAGACCGGCGAACCCGCACCCAAACAGGACTATTCGGCCTTCGAAGGCACCCGTCCCGTCAACGAGCGGCAACGCTTCGACAACGACGCGCTCGCCGCGTGGCTGACCCGTCACGTCGACGGCTTCGCGGGACCGCTCACGCTCGAACAGTTCGCGGGCGGCCAGTCCAATCCGACCTTCAAGCTGATCACGCCGTCGCGCTCGTACGTGATGCGCGCGAAGCCCGGCCCCGCCGCGAAGCTGCTGCCGTCCGCGCATGCGATCGAACGCGAATACCGCGTGATGCACGCGCTGGCCGGCACCGACGTGCCGATCGCGCAAATGCTCGCGCTGTGCGAGGACGAAAGCGTGATCGGCCGCGCGTTCTACGTGATGGAGTTCGTCGAAGGCCGCGTGCTGTGGGACCAGTCGCTGCCCGGCATGACGGCCGCTGAGCGCACGGCGATCTACGACGAAATGAATCGCGTGATCGCGGCTTTGCATAGCGTCGACGTCGCCGCCGCCGGCCTCGCCGATTACGGCAAGCCGGGCAATTACTTCGCCCGGCAGATCGGCCGCTGGAGCAAGCAGTATCTCGCGTCCGAGACCGAGCCGATCGACGCGATGCAGCGTCTGATCGAATGGCTGCCGCAACATATGCCCGCCGAAACGAGCGGCCGCACCTCGGTCGTACATGGCGATTACCGGCTCGACAATCTGATCTTCGATCGCTACGAGCCGCGCGTGCTTGCGGTGCTCGACTGGGAACTGTCGACGCTCGGCGATCCGCTCGCCGACTTCGCATATCACTGTATGGCGTGGCACGTCGACCCGGGGCAGTTCCGCGGCATCGCGGGGCTCGACTGGAGCGCCCTCGGCATTCCCGACGAAGCACAGTACGTCGAACGCTATTGCCAGCGCACCGGCTTCGAGATTCACGGCGACTGGAACTTCTATCTGGCGTACAACATGTTCCGCATCGCCGCGATTCTGCAAGGCATCATGAAGCGCGTCGTCGACGGCACCGCATCGAGTGCGCAGGCACTCGACGCCGGCCGGCGCGCGAAGCCGATGGCCGAACTGGCCTGGCGCTACGCGCAGAAGGTGCGCTAGCCGCAAAACAATGCGCCGGGGCCGCATGCCCCGGTTATGGGCCGGGCTGGGCATCATGCCGTTATTTGTGCACGAGCTTGCGAGCCCCGCTTCAACATCATCCGCTGTCCGTCATTCGCGAGGTTTCAGATGAATTTCGATTACACCCCGAAGGTCCAGGCGTTGCGCGAAAAACTGCTCGCCTTCTTCGACGAGCATATTTATCCGAACGAGCAGGCGTTCTATGCGGAAATCGCGCGCAATCGCCAGAACGGCAACGCATGGGTGCCGACCGAGCTGATCGAGCAACTGAAGCAGAAGGCGCGCGCCGCCGGTTTGTGGAATCTGTTCCTGCCGCAATCGGAGCGCGGCGCCGGACTGACCAACCTCGAATACGCGCCGCTGTGCGAGATCATGGGCCGCGTGCCCTGGGCGCCGGAAGTGTTCAACTGCAACGCGCCCGACACCGGCAACATGGAGACGATCGAGCGCTACGGCAGCGAAGACAACAAGCGCGAATGGCTCGAACCGCTGCTGCAAGGGCAAATCCGCTCCGCGTTCCTGATGACGGAGCCGGAAGTGGCCTCGTCGGATGCGACCAACATTCAGACCCGCATCGTGCGCGATGGCGACCACTACGTGATCGACGGCCACAAGTGGTGGTCGTCGGGTGCGGGCGATCCGCGCTGCAAGGTCTATATCGTGATGGGCAAGACCGATCCCGAGGCGCCGCGCCATCAGCAGCAGTCGATGATCCTCGTGCCCGCCGACGCCGCCGGCATCACCGTGCACCGCCCGCTCACCGTGTTCGGTTACGACGACGCGCCGCACGGCCATATGGAAATCACGCTCGATAACGTGCGCGTGCCTGCCGCCAACATGCTGCTCGGCGAAGGCCGCGGCTTCGAGATCGCGCAGGGCCGCCTCGGCCCGGGGCGCATCCACCATTGCATGCGGCTCATCGGTCTCGCCGAACGCGCAATCGAGCTGATGGCGAAGCGCTCGCTGCAACGCGTCGCGTTCGGCAAACCGGTCGCGTCGCAAGGCGTCACGCAGGAGCGTCTCGCCGAGGCGCGCTGCATGATCGAGCAGGCGCGTCTGCTGACGCTGAAGACCGCGTACATGATGGACACCGTCGGCAACAAGGGCGCGCGCGGCGAGATCGCGATGATCAAGGTGGTCGCGCCGAACATGGCGTGTCAGGTAATCGACTGGGCGATTCAGGCGCACGGCGGCGGCGGTGTCAGCGACGACTTTCCGCTCGCCTATGCCTACGCATCGGCACGCACGCTGCGTTTCGCCGACGGCCCCGACGAAGTGCATCGCAATGCCATCGCCAAGCTCGAACTCGCACGCCATCTGGATGCGGGCGCGGCCGCTCGCGTGGAGATGCCGGTCACGCGCGTTTGAGTTCCGCGGCCCGATGTGAAAGGTGAGCGCGGGGGGCTGAGCCCACGGCAAGCAGCATCGTACGATCTATGCTCTAATTTTTCGACCACGGCGGCGCCCTCTTTGCGGCGCCGCTTTGACGAACAGGGAGCAACGATGATCGATGTCTATAGCTGGGCGACCCCGAACGGCCACAAGGTTCACATCATGCTCGAAGAGACGGGCCTGCCCTACACCGCGCATGCCGTGAATATCGGTGCCGGCGACCAGTTCAAGCCCGAATTTCTCGCCGTCAGTCCCAACAACAAGATTCCCGCGATCGTCGACTCCGAGGGCCCGAAAGGCGCTGATGGCCGGCCGTTCGCGCTGTTCGAATCGGGCGCGATCCTGATTTACCTGGCTGAAAAAACCGGCAAGTTTCTGCCGACCGATCCGGCCGCGCGCTACTCGGTGCTGCAATGGCTGATGTTCCAGATGGGCGGCCTCGGTCCGATGCTGGGGCAGGCTCACCACTTCCGCCTCTACGCACCCGAGCAGATCGAGTATGCGGTCAAACGCTACACCAACGAAGCGCATCGCCTGTATGGCGTGATGGAGACGCAACTCGGCAAGACGCGTTATCTCGCCGGCAACGACTATACGATCGCGGACATCGCCTCGTTCCCGTGGACACGTTCATGGAAAAACCAGGGCATCGAACTCGATGCGTTCCCGAACGTGAAGCGCTGGCATGAAGAGATTGCCGCTCGGCCCGCGGTGGTGCGCGGCGTCGACGTGCTCGCGTCCGCACGCGTGCCGCTGATGGACGACAAGGCGAAAGAGATGCTGTTCGGTGCCACCCAGTACGCGAAGCATTAACTGCTTTGTCTTCCCGGCGATACGCCCCGACGCCAGGCAAAAAGTGCGAGCCCGCATGCACGCCGGCTCGCACTTTCGATTTCACCCGCGACGCAAGAACACTAGAAGTAGTGCCGCGTAATGAACTCCGCGATGCACACCGGCCGCTCGCTGCCCTGCCGCTCCACCGTGACGTTCCATGCGACCTGCACGCCGCCGTCGTCGACTTCGGTCACGGATTCCACCGCAAACTTCCCGCGCAGCGACGAACCCACCAGCACCGGCGACACGAAACGCACACGATTCAACCCGTAGTTGACGCCCATGCGCTGCTCGAACGTCACCGTTTCACCGAGCAGAGCCGGAATCAGCGAGAGCGTCAGAAAACCATGCGCGACCGTGCCGCCGAACGGCGACTCGCACCTGGCCCGCTCGGGGTCGACGTGAATCCATTGATGATCGCCGGTGGCCTCGGCAAAACGATCGACCTTATCCTGATCGACGCTCAACCATTCGCTGACGAGCGGTTCGGCGCCCACGCGCGCGAGCACAGCCTCGGCATTGTTGAAAGCGGCGAGCGGCGCCGCACTCGCCGTCATGCCGCGGCTCCCGGCTTGCGCAGCCCGAACATGCCCTTCGAACGCACCGTAATCACCGTTTCGCCATGCTGATTGATGCCTTCCCAGCGCGTCGATACGATGCCGCGATCGGGTTTGCTCTCCGACACGCGCTTGTCGACGATGACGTTCATCATCGTGATCGTGTCGCCGACGCGCACCGGCTTGAGCCAGCGAATCTCGTCGATACCGGGCGAGCCCATCGACGTCGAACCCGCCAGCACGTTGCGCACGAGCATGCCCATCATCACCGAGCACGTATGCCAGCCGCTCGCCACGAGGCCACGAAACGGCGATTCGGCCGCTGCGGCTTCGTCGAGGTGAAACGGCTGCGGATCGAACTTCTGCGCGAACTCGACGATCTCCTCGCGCGTGAACGTGTGCTTGCCGACTTCGTGCGTCGTGCCGACTTCCATGTCTTCGAAACTGAATCCCATCGTGCCTCTCCTTGATCCGGTTGAATGCGCCGATCAGTCTTCGGCGACGGCAAAGCCGGGAAGCGTGGCGAACCGCGCAAGATGATGATCGACGTCGCCAAGCGTGGTCTCGATGATCGCGAGGCGCTTAAATAGATGCGCCGCCGCTACCTCGTTCGTGACGCCCATGCCGCCATGCAACTGCACCGCCTGCTGACCGACGAAACGCGCCGCCTGACCGACGCGCACCTTTGCCGCCGAAATTGCGCGACGGCGTTCGTCGGCATCTTCGCTCGCATAGCGCATCGCAGCGAGATAGGTGATGGAGCGTGCCTGTTCCGCGTGAATCAGCATCTCGACCATGCGATGCTGCAACGCCTGGAAACGCGCGATCGGCTGGCCGAACTGCTGGCGCGTTTTCGTGTAGTCGACGGTGGCGTGGTTCAGCGCGTCGAGCGCGCCGATCGCCTCCGCGCACAGCAGCAACGTGCCGTAGTCGGCGATCTGTTCGAGCGCCACCGCGCCCGCGTGCTGACCGGCGAGCCGGCGCGCGGGCGTGCCGGTGAATTCGAGCGTCGCCGCGCGCTGGCCGTCGATGGTGCGATATTCGGTGACTTTGGCACCGGCCGCGCCGCGCGCCACGACAAAAAGCGCGATCTCGCCATTCAGGCGTGCCGGCACGATCCAGTGATCCGCCTGCGCGCCGTGCAGCACGACCGACTTCGTGCCACCTAGCGCGTACTGCTCGCCCTGAGCGCTCGCCGTCGTGGCGATGTCGAACAGATCGTAACGTGCGTGCGGTTCATGAAAGGCCACGGCCAGTTTGCATTCGCCCTGCGCCGCGCGCTCGAGCAACGCGGCGTCTTCGCCTTCGCTCGTGCCCGCTATGCGTAGTGCCTCGATGCCGACCACGGTCGCCCAATACGGCTCGATGACCAGCGCGCGACCGAGTTCCTGCATGACCACCAGCATGTCGATCGGACCACCGTTGAAACCGCCCTGCGCTTCCGGCACCGGCAGCGCGGTCAAACCGAGTTCGGTGAACGCGGCCCAGTGCGCGGCCGACACACCGGCTTCCGAGCGCACGATCGCCTGACGCGCCTCGAAGCCGTAGCTTTTCTCGAGATAGCGGCGCAGCGCGTCGGCAAATTGCTGTTGTTCGTCGTTGAAAGTGAAGTCCATGCGCCGCTCCTCAAAGTCCGAGAATCATCTGCGCGATGATGTTCTTTTGAATTTCGTTCGAACCGCCGTAGATCGACGTCTTGCGGAAGTTGAAGTAGTACGCAGCGAGCGGCGCGGCATCGTCATCGCCGGCGAGGCTGTGCTCGCGCTCGCCTTCGAGGAACGGCACGTCGAACGGCGCGGCAAGCGGACCAATCGCTTCGAACATCAGCTCGGTCAAGCCCTGCTGCACTTCGGTGCCTTTGATTTTCAGCATCGACGCTTCCGGGCCCGGCCCGCGTCCGCCCGCCTCGTTGGCAACCACGCGCTGCACGGTGACTTCGAGCGCCATCAACTCGATTTCGAGATTCGCGACCTTCGCGGCAAAGACCGGGTCCAGCAGCAACGGCTTGCCGTTCTTCTTCTGATTCAGCGCGACGCGCTTAAGAAAGACGAGTTCACGCTTCGAGGTGCCGACCCGCGCGATGCCGGTGCGCTCATGACCTAGCAGGTATTTCGCGTACGTCCAGCCGCGATTTTCCTCGCCGACCAGATTCTCGAGCGGCACTTTCACGTCTTCGAAAAACACCTCGTTGACTTCGTGATCTTCGTCGAGCGTGATGATCGGCCGCACGGTGATGCCCGGCGTTTTCATATCGATCAGCAGAAACGAAATGCCTTCCTGCTTTTTGGCCCCGCTGTCGGTGCGCACGAGGCAGAACATCATGTCGGCGTACTGGCCCAGCGTGGTCCAGGTTTTCTGGCCATTGACCACGTAATGATCGCCGACGCGCTCGGCACGGGTGCGCAGCGATGCGAGATCCGAGCCCGAACCCGGCTCGGAATAGCCCTGGCACCACCAGTCTGTGCCGTCGAGAATACGCGGCAGATAGTGGCGCTTCTGCGCCTCGTTGCCGTATTTCATCAGCACGGGTGCGACCATCGATACACCGAAGGGCAGCACGGAAGGCGCACCAACTCGCGCGCACTCTTCCTCCCAGATATGCCGCTGGGTCGCATCCCAGCCCGGGCCGCCATATTCGCGCGGCCACGCAACCACCGACCAGCCTCGCGTGCCGAGCAACCTGTGCCAGCTAGCGAAATCTTCGCGGGAAAGACGTTTGTGATTGAGTACCTTGTCGCTCAGCTCACGGGGCAGATTCGCCTCGAGCCAGGCGCGGATGTCGGCGCGGAACGCGTCTTCAGCGGAGGAATAGTCCAGATTCATGCGTAGTGTCTCCTGGCCGCCACCACCTGGCGCCAGCAGGCACCGCGCTATTGCAGCGGTTCCTTCAGGGCAGCCGGGACTGGCAGCGGCATCACTTCGATGCCTTCCTCGACCAAGGCACGCGCATCTTCCGGGGTCGTGACACCACGAATATTGCGTGCGGGCGCTTCGTTGTAGTGAATGCGCCGCGCTTCCTCGGCGAAGCGGTCGCCCACGTTCTCGGTCTTTTCCAGTACCTCGCGCAGTGCGCGCATGACACGCGCCTGCATGTCACCGGTATCCGCCGGCGCTTTCGTGTCAGCCGCACCCGACAGATTCAGGCGCGGTGCCGACGGCAAGCGGCTCACTTCGTTCGCACCGCAGATCGGACATTCGACGAGCTTGCGAGACTGCTGCGATTCGAAGTCATCAGCCGAAGCGAACCAGCCTTCGAACCGATGGCCATGCGGACACTGTAAATCGAGGACCTTCATGTGGGATCAGGGCTTGCGTGCCAGTTTAGCGCAAAAAGAAAATTTGTGAACGATCGTTCGTAAAATTTAAGATCGATGCGCCAGAGTTGGACGTAGTGAACAAATCGGACGCGGTGGGCGATTTTAACGCTTTGCGCCAGGCGCTGCCGAAGGCAAGTCGCCACGTGAGCCGTACCGGTTTCGCCTGACGAACCCTGCTGGACCGCTCACCCATCATGCTTAAGGGCTCTCTACACCGGCATGCCCCGCATCACGCTTACGCGACGAGGTTTTCAATCCGGCGGCTGACGCGCGCTTCGATCTGACGCGCCCCCCGGGCAAGATTGATCTGTTTCGCCAGCTTTGCAACATCCACCACGTCTGCCTTGATGTTGTATCCGCCGCGCGAAGTGAGCCACTCAAGCACGTCGGACAGATGCCACACCGACGTACTCCCTTCGTGGACAGGCGGAGGGAAGTCCGTGGCGTGGCTCAGCATCAGCTTGCGCATGTTCTGCCGCGATACGCCGGCGACTTCCGCCACATCGGTCAAGCCAACGAAATCGGGCCCCGCCTCTACAAGCTGCGCAGACGGCACCGCGCGTTTGACATCCTTGAGCGCGCTGACGACAGCCTCGAGCGCAGATGCACCTTCGCGGGAAAACAGCAGCCCCAGGCGTCCCGGTTGTCCCACGCCGACCGTGGCGTCGTCGCACCCTGCTTCGCCCAGCCGTTCGACGATCTCGTCGGCATCGCAGTCTTCGGCTGCGAGCCGGTATTTCAACGTGAACACATATTCCATACGTTACTCCTGTCTTCATTCAGTCCAGGTTTGCGCCTTTCATGTTCGGCGCCACACGCCCCGTTACCGCACGAGCCGTGCAGTTGTCGACGATACGCCGCAAGTGCTTGGCGTGATTGCCCGAATTCTTCGGCGTACTCCAGACACTCGATATACAGAACTCTCCACAGCGGCATTCCGCCTCTTTATAAGGGCAGTAGATTTTTCCCCACGCGTGACCTCTCCCACCATCCTGGACGCGCCAGCCATGCTTCTCCGCGTAGACCAATGCCGCTTCGATCTCCTTCTTCGCGTGCTTTCCTCTAACCATCGACACCTCCAATTTAACCGACGCCTCATAAGTTGTCAATCGACAACCACAAAGACATTCAAAGTCAGACCTCTTCGCTGCCTATCGTTCGTTATTCAAAATAAAACCGATGACGAACGCGGTGACCGGAAAGCTCATACTAGCGACACGCGAACGACTCGACGAGCCAGCCAGATGGCCTATGAAAAACGGATATTCAGGTGTCGGAGAAAAAGCGTTGCCCAATGACAAAGCCCCTGCCGGTCATCGACCGGCAGGGGCTTCTCGTGTTATAGACCGAATATCTGGCAGCGCCAGACTTATACCGTCTCCGGCGTCGCCGTCGGCCAGGCGCCCGAGAGCACCTTCTCCAGCCAGAACGTGCCGATAATCGTCTTCACGTCGGTGATCTTGCCGGTGCGCACCCATTCGGATACGTCCTCGAACTTCGCCGTAAAGAGTTCGAGGAACTCGCCCTCGTCGAGCTTGCGCTCGCCGGCGACCAATCCGCGTGCAAGATAGATGTCGATGAACTCGGTCGAATACGAAATGATCGGGTGGATGCGCGTCAGGTACACATACTCGCGCGCGGTATAGCCGGTTTCCTCGCGCAACTCGCGCGCCGCGCAGGCCAGCGCGCCTTCGTTCGGATCGAGCTTGCCGGCCGGATACTCGACCATGACCTTGCCCATCGGATAGCGATACTGGCTCTCAAGCAGCACGCGACCGTCGTCGAATAGCGGAATCACCATGACGGCACCCGCATGCTTGACGTATTCGCGGGTCGCCTGCTTACCGTCAGGCAACCGGACCGTATCGTACTTGACCGTCATGAACGGCCCTTGATGAACCGTCTTGCTGTCGATACACGTCTCGGTTAGCGCGGCATCGTGATTGGGAAGTTCAGCCATGTGCGGACCTCAAAACAGCCTGGTGCGCGACGGCGGGACGCCGTCAGCGGCGTTTGACGAGATATTGGAAGGTAAAGCCGGGAAAAGCGAACACGACGAACAGCGCAAACGTGATCGCATAGAACTGCCAGCCCTGTTCGAAGCGGTTTCCCGCGCGCGCTTCGAGCAAAAAACCCAGCGCGCCAACCACGAAATACAGCACGATCAGTTCGGCAATCCGCAGCCAGGCGCTTTTCTTCGCCGCTTTCAACGGCACGGCGGCGAAGAGGCGCTGATTCAGGAACGGCAGGTTGGCGCCCACGAACGCCAACAGCACAATAAACCAACCCGCAGCGGACATCAGAGCAGCAGCGTGTGCTGGATAGCCTGCAGGCAGGCGCGCAGCAGCGGGTCGGGCACGATACCGAGCACCAGCACGGCCACGCCGTTGAGCGCGAGCAGCGCGCGCGTGCTCGTGTCGGCGACGATCGGCGACTTGTCCTGCGGCTCGTCGAAGTACATGAGCTTGACGATACGCAGGTAGTAGAACGCGCCGAACAGCGAGGTGATAACCGCCAGAATCGTGAGCCAGGTCAGACCGGCGTTCATCGTCGCCTGCAGCACGGCAAGCTTCGCATAGAAGCCGACTGCCGGCGGAATGCCCGCGAGCGAGAACATCATGATCATCATCACGAACGCGAACACCGGGCTGCGCTGATTGAGGCCCTTGAAGTCCTCGAGCGTGTCCGCTTCGAAATCGCGGCGGGCGAGCAGCATGATGACGCCGAAGGTGCCGAGCGTCGTGATCAGGTAGACGATGCTGTAGAACATCGCCGAACCGTACGCGCTCGCGGCGCCCGTGGTCTTCTGATCGACCACGCCAGCGAGCAGGCCGAGCAGCACGAAGCCCATGTTCGAGATCGCCGAGTACGCAAGCATCCGCTTGACGTTGCGCTGCACGATACCGGTGATGTTGCCGACGATCAGCGACAGCGCCGCGAGGATCACGAGCATCTGTTGCCATTCGACCGCGAGCGGCAGCAGGCCCATCACGAGGAAGCGCAGGCCCCACGCGAATGCCGCGACCTTCGGACCGCCGCCAACCGTGAGCGTCATCGCCGTCGGTGCGCCCTGGTACACGTCGGGCACCCACATGTGGAACGGCACCGCACCCATCTTGAACGCCACGCCGGCCACGATGAAGATCACGCCGAACAGCAGCACGCTCGGATCGTAGTGGCTCGTGCCGATCGCCTTGAACACTTCGTTGAGGTCGAGCGAGCCGGTCGCGCCGTACAGCATCGAGATACCGTACAGCAGGAAGCCCGAAGCGAGCGCGCCGAGCACGTAGTACTTCATCGCCGCTTCGTTCGACGACGCCACTTCGCGGCGCAGCGCGATCACCGCATACAGCGACAGCGACATCAGTTCGAGACCGAGATACAGCGTCAGGAAGTTGTTGCCCGAGATCATCACGATCTGGCCGAGCAGCGAGAACATGCCGAGCAGGAAGAAGTCGCCGCGGAACAGGCCGCGGTCCTCGAGATAACGGCGCGAATAAACGATCGACACCGCGTAGCCGAGCGACACCACCGCCTTCATCACGTTGGCGAACGAATCGACCACGTACATGTGGTCGAAGAAGTAATGCACCTGCGGATCGAACGCATTCATCGCGAACCAGATGCCGGCGACCAGCGTCGAGAAGAACGCGATGAAATACGTGGTGCGGCGACCGTCCGGGCCGACGAACGTGTCGTTGAGCCACGCGACGACAACGGCCAGCATCAGCAACGCGTCGGGCAACAGAGCAGTCATAGGGGCGTTTTGCATGGTCTTAAATTCCTCCGCTCGTCGTTACTGAGGCAACGGCAGCTTCGATTGAGCAACGTGGGAGAGGAGGTTTTCCACGGATACGTGCATCACATCGGTAAAGGGCTTCGGGTACAGCCCCATGAACAGCGTCAGTGCGGCGAGCACTGCCAGCATGAAAAATTCGCGACGGCTGATGTCGGCGAGATGCTTCACGTGGTCGTTCGCGACCGCGCCGAAGTACACGCGCTTGTACATCCACAGCGTGTAGGCCGCGCCGAGGATCAGCGTGACCGCCGCACCGCCCGCGATCCAGAAGTTGTACTGGACAGCCGCCAGGATCACCATGAATTCGCCGACGAAACCGGAGGTGCCCGGCAAGCCGCAGTTCGCCATCGAGAACAGCATCGCGAACGCCGCGAACTTCGGCATCATGTTGACGACGCCGCCGTAATCGGCGATCTGACGCGAATGCATGCGGTCGTACAGCACGCCGATGCTCAGGAACATCGCGCCCGACACGAAGCCGTGCGAGATCATCTGCACGATCGCGCCTTCCGCGCCGAGCTGGTTGAAGATGAAGAAGCCGAGCGTGACGAAGCCCATGTGCGCGATCGACGAATACGCGACCAGCTTCTTCATGTCGGCCTGCACCATCGCGACGAGGCCGATGTAGATCACCGCGATCAGCGACAGCGTAATGACGACCGGCGCGAGGAAATGGCTCGCGTCAGGCGCGATCGGCAGCGAGAAGCGCAGGAAACCGTACGCACCGAGCTTCAGCATGATCGCGGCCAGCACGACCGAGCCGCCGGTCGGCGCTTCCACGTGCGCATCGGGCAGCCACGTATGCACCGGCCACATCGGCACCTTCACCGCGAAGGCCATGAAGAACGCGATAAACAACAGCACCTGCGG
This sequence comes from Paraburkholderia sp. Cy-641, assembly GCF_011752945.1. Classification (NCBI taxonomy): domain Bacteria; kingdom Pseudomonadati; phylum Pseudomonadota; class Betaproteobacteria; order Burkholderiales; family Burkholderiaceae; genus Paraburkholderia; species Paraburkholderia sp. Cy-641. The sequence goes on along the minus strand of NZ_VWWM01000016.1, from coordinate 118,108 downwards.
CGTCATCGCGATCTGCGCGTGCTGCCACGTGGCGAGATCGAACGTGCCGGTTTCGTTGTACAGATACAGCAGCGCGACCAGCATCAGCAGCGAGCCCATCAGCGTGTACAGGAAGAACTTGAACGCCGCATACACGCGGTTCGCCCCGCCCCACACGCCGATGATGATGTACATCGGGATCAGCGTCGCTTCGAAGAACACGTAGAACAGCATGCCGTCGGCCGCGCTGAACACGCCGACCATGATGCCCGAGAGGATCAGGAACGCCGCGAGGTACTGGCCGACGTTCTTCGTGATCACTTCCCACGCGGCGATCACGACGATCACCGTAATCAACGCGGTCAACACGACGAACCACATCGAAATGCCGTCCACGCCGAGGTGGTACGTGATGTGGAAGCGCTCGATCCAGCTCGCCTGCTCGACGAACTGCAGATCCGCCGTGCTCGAATCGAAACCGGTGATCAGCGGAAGCGTGACGATGAAGCTCAGGACCGAGCCGATCAGCGCGATCCAGCGCGCCGGCGCCGGGTTGTCGTCCTTGCCGATCGCGAGGACCAGCAGGCCGAAGAGAATCGGCAACCAGATCGCGATGCTGAGAATCGGATAAGCGTGCATGAGTGTCCCTCGCCTTATTTGCCGCCGAGCGTTACAAACAGGGTCAGGAGCCCCAGCATGCCGATAATCATGGCGAACGCGTAGTGGTAGATGTAGCCGGATTGGAGGAAGCGGATCACGCTCGCGAACCAGCCGATAAAGCGTGCGCTGCCGTTGACGATGCCGTCGATCACGACCACGTCGCCTTCCTTCCACAGACCCCGGCCGATTGCCACCGCGCCGCGAGCAAACACGACTTCGTTGATCTTGTCCATGTAGTACTTGTTATCGAGCAACGTGTAGATCGGGCCGAACGCGCGCTTGATGACAGCCGGCAGGTCCGGACGGATCAGATACAGGAACCACGCAACCACGACACCGGCGAGCGCGAGCCACACCGGCAGGCCCGACACCGAGTGCAGACCCATCGACGCCCAGCCCTGGAACTCTTCGGCCATTTCGTGCAGCGCCGGATGGTTCTCGCCGATGTAGATCACCTTGTCGAACGCGACGCCATGCTGGAAGAAGTCGCCGAACAGCATCGGACCGACACCGATCGCACCGATCACGATCGACGGAATCGCCAGCAGCACCAGCGGCACCCACACGACCCACGGCGTTTCGTGCGGCTCGTGAGCGTGATCATCATGACCATGAGCGTGACCGTGATCGTCGTGGCCGTGCGCGTCATGCGCATGCGCCGCGGCTTCGATACCCATCGGCGATTCCGGATGCTTCGGACCGCGGAAGCGCTCCTTGCCGTGGAACACCATGAAGTACATACGGAACGAGTACAGCGCAGTCACGAACACGCTCGCGACCACCGCGAAGTAGGCGAAGCCCGAACCCGGCAGATGCGACAGCTTCACCGCGTCGATGATCGAGTCTTTCGAGTAGAAACCCGAGAAGAACGGCGTGCCGATCAGCGCAAGCGAACCGATCAGCGACGTGATCCACGTGATCGGCATGTACTTGCGCAGGCCGCCCATGTTGCGCATGTCCTGATCGTGGTGCATGCCGATGATGACCGAACCCGCGCCGAGGAACAGCAGCGCCTTGAAGAACGCGTGCGTCATCAGGTGGAACACGGCGACCGAGTAGGCCGAGGCGCCGAGCGCGACCGTCATGTAACCGAGCTGCGACAGCGTGGAATAAGCGACCACGCGCTTGATGTCGTTCTGGACGATGCCGAGGAAGCCCATGAACAGCGCCGTGATCGCACCGATGACCATCACGAACGACAGCGCCGTATCCGACAGTTCGAACAGCGGCGACATACGCGTGACCATGAAGATACCGGCCGTCACCATGGTTGCCGCGTGAATCAGCGCGGAGATCGGCGTCGGGCCTTCCATCGAGTCCGGCAGCCACACGTGCAACGGGAACTGGGCCGACTTACCCATCGCGCCGATGAAGAGGCAGATGCACGCAACCGTGAGCAGGCCCCAGTCCGTGCCCGGGAAATTCAGCGCCGCGAGTTCGGTGCGCTTCGCGAAGACTTCGCCGTAGTTCATCGAACCGGCGAACGCGAACAGCAGGCCGATGCCGAGCAGAAAGCCGAAGTCGCCGACGCGGTTCACGAGGAACGCCTTCATGTTCGCGTAGATCGCCGACTCGCGCTTGAAGTAGAAGCCGATCAGCAGGTACGACACGAGACCCACCGCTTCCCAGCCGAAGAACAGTTGCAGGAAGTTGTTGCTCATCACGAGCATCAGCATCGAGAACGTGAACAGCGAGATGTACGAGAAGAAGCGCTGGTAGCCGTCGTCGTCGGCCATGTAGCCGATCGTGTAGATGTGCACCATCAGCGACACGAAGGTCACGACGCACATCATCATCGCGGTCAGCGAGTCGACGAGGAAGCCGACTTCGAGCTGCGTCTTGCCGATCGACATCCATTCATAAACGGTCGCGTTGAAACTCGCGCCGTTCATCACCTGGAAGAAGACCATGACCGACAGGATGAACGAAACCGCGACGCCGAGGATCGTGACCGAATGCGCGCCGGCTCGCCCTACCGCCTTTCCGAACAGCCCTGCAACCAGGGAACCGGCAAGCGGTGCCAGCGGAATTGCCAACAGCAGGTTTTCATTGAGTATCGTGGACATAACCGCTTTTCCTGAAATTAACCTTTGAGCTGATCGAGATCCTCGACATTGATCGTGTCGAGACTACGGAACAGGGTCACCAGAATTGCGAGACCGATCGCCGCTTCCGCGGCCGCCACCGTCAGCACGAAGAAGACGAAGATCTGGCCATGCACGTCGCCGAGGTAGTGCGAGAACGCGACGAAATTGGTGTTCACCGCGAGCAGCATCAGTTCGATCGCCATCAGGATGATGATGACGTTACGGCGGTTCAGGAAAATGCCGACGATGCTGATCGCAAACAGGATCGCACCGAGGACAAGGTAATGGGCTAGGGTCAACATGATTTCTATCTCCTGTCCGCTCAGCTGTTCTTGGCAGGTGCCGAGTCGGCTGCCGCTGCCGCCGCAGCTGCGGCTTCTTCCGCGGCGAGGGTCGCCGCGGTTTTCTCCGACGCCATCTTCACGACGCGCACGCGGTCCTGCGCACGCACCTTGACCTGCGCGCTGACGTTCTGCCGCTTGCTGTCCTTCTTGTGGCTCGTGGTCAGCGCGATCGCCGCGATGATCGCCACCAGCAGTATCAGGCCGGCGACTTCGAACGCGAAGATGTAGTCCGTGTAAATGATCTTGCCGATCAGGCGGGTGTTCGACCAGTCGCCCATGCCGTTCGCGGCCGCGGCCGTATCGTGCAGCACCGTCGACGTCGCGCCGTAGCCGTGCCACAGAATCAGTGCGGTCTCGATCACGATGATCGCGCCCACCACCGTCGCCATCGGCACGAAGCGTTTGAAGTCCTTGCGCAGCACGTCGAGATTGATGTCCAGCATCATCACGACGAACAGGAACAGCACCATCACCGCGCCGACGTAGACGAGCACCAGCAGGATCGCGAGGAACTCGGCCTCGAGCAGCATCCAGATCGCCGCTGCGTTGAAGAACGCCAGCACCAGGAACAGTGCGGACGCCACCGGGTTGCGCGAGGTGATCACCTTCAGCCCCGAGACAACCAGGAGCAGCGCGAAGATGTAGAACAGTACGGTCGTGAATTCCATGATTACCGGTTCATCGTTAGGCCATCGTCAGGCATTGTTCTTTGGCACGCGTGGTCAGCAAAAGCGGGCGAACCGCCAGAACAGTCGCACAGGTGCGCCGTGCCGCGGCGTTCAGACCGCGGCGCTCGGCCCGACAGCAGGCCGTGTTACTGCTTTTACTGCCGCTATTACTGCATCAACGGAAAAGCACTTCAACGATACGGTGCGTCGGCAGCCTTGTTGGCGGCGATCTCCGCTTCATAGCGATCGCCGACAGCCAGCAGCATGTCCTTCGTGAAGTACAGGTCGCCGCGCTTCTCGCCGTGATACTCGAGAATGTGCGTCTCGACGATCGAGTCGACCGGGCAGCTTTCTTCGCAGAAACCGCAGAAGATGCACTTGGTCAGGTCGATGTCGTAGCGCGTCGTGCGGCGCGTGTTGTCCGCGCGCGTTTCCGATTCGATCGTGATCGCGAGCGCCGGGCATACCGCTTCGCACAGCTTGCAGGCGATGCAGCGCTCTTCGCCGTTTTCATAGCGGCGCAGCGCATGCAGACCGCGAAAACGCGGCGAGATCGGAGTCTTCTCTTCCGGGAATTGCACCGTGACCTTGCGCTGGAACGTATAACGTCCGGTCAGCGCGAGACCCTTGAGCAGTTCCGTGAGGAAGAAAGTCTTGAAGAAGTTTTGGATTGCGGTCATAGGTTCGTCCGCCCTTTATTTCCAGATATTCAACGGCGACATGATCCAGAAGCCGACCACCACCAGCCACACCACGCAGACCGGAATGAACACCTTCCAGCCGAGACGCATGATCTGGTCATAGCGGTAGCGCGGGAACGTGGCGCGCGCCCAGATGAATACCGACAACAGGAAGAAAACCTTGGCGACGAGCCAGACGATGCCCGGGATGAACGACAGGAAACCGAACGGTGCGCTCCAGCCGCCGAGGAACAGAGTTGCAGCCAATGCCGAGATCACGATCATGTTGATGTACTCGGCGAGGAAAAACAGCGCGAACGCCATACCCGAGTAATCGATCATGTGGCCCGCGACGATTTCCGATTCGCCTTCCACCACGTCGAACGGGTGACGGTTCGTTTCGGCGATGCCCGAGATGAAGTAGACGACGAACATCGGCAGCAGCGGCAGCCAGTTCCACGACAGGAAGTTCAGGCCGTGCGAGGCGAAGAAGCCGTGCTCCTGCGAGCCGACGATGCCCGACAGGTTCAGCGTGCCGGCCGTCATCAGCACGACCACGAGCGCGAAGCCCATCGAGATTTCGTACGAAACCATTTGCGCCGCGGCGCGCATCGCGCCGAGGAACGCGTACTTCGAGTTCGACGCCCAGCCGGCCAGAATCACGCCGTACACGCCGATCGACGAAATCGCCATCGCGTACAGCAGGCCCGCGTTGATGTCGCCGAGCACCGCGCCCGCCTGGAACGGAATCACCGCCCAGACCGCGAAGGCCGGCACCACCACCATGATCGGCGCGATGAGGTAGATCCAGCGGCTCGCCTGGGCGGGCTGGATCACTTCCTTGAGCAACAGCTTCAGCACGTCGGCGATCGGCTGCAACAGGCCGGCGGGGCCGACGCGGTTCGGGCCGAGACGCACGTGCATCCAGCCGATCAGCTTACGTTCCCACAGGATCAGGTAAGCCACGCACAGCAGGATCACAACGGCCACCACCAGGATGCGCACGAGCGCCCACACCGTGGGCCAAGCGACACCGAGAAGCTGGGACCCGCCCGAGTTGATCGTATCGAACAAGCTCATTTACGCCTTCTCCACCAGCAGTTCACCGAACAGGCTGCCCAGCGCTGCACCGGCAGGTGTAGCCGCCGACACGCGGACCACCGTCTCCGCAAGATTCGCGTCGCGCACGGCCGGCAACTGCACCGCTTGCTCGCCCTGGCGCACGCGTACCGCGTCGCCTTCCTTCAAACCCAGTTTGTCGAACAGCGCAGCCGGCAGGCCGACCGAGTTCGCCACACGTGCGGCCGCAGTCAGATGCAGCGACTCCGCGCGACGCACGAGCGCGTCGGCATGATAGATCGGCACGTTCGCGAGACGCTCGAACCGACCTTCCACCGCCTTGGCCGCCTTGCCGCGCGTCACCGTGACGCTGGTGCGGTTCGACAGACGCGAGTTCAGCTCGCCGCCGCCGAGCGCAGCCGCGCGCACTTCCTCGACCGTGTCGTAGTCGAAACCCGGCACGCCGAGCAGGCTACCGAGCACACGCAACACCTTCCATGCCGGACGCGTGTCGCCGAGCGGACGCACGACGCCGTTGAACGGCTGCACCGTGCCTTCCGCGCTGACGAAGGTGCCGCCCGTCTCCGTGAACGGCGCGATCGGCAGCAGCACGTCGGCGTAGTCGGCGCCGGTCTGGAACGGCGACATCACGACGACCATCTCGGCCTGCTTCAGCGCGGCGAGCGCCTGCGCCGGATTGGCGGTATCGAATTCCGGTTCGAGATTCAGCAGCAGATAACCCTTGCGCGGCTGCTCGAATACTTCGCGGGCGTTCAGGCCGCCTTCGCCCGGCAGCGCGTTCACGAGGTGCGCGCCGACCGTGTTGGCCGCTTCCGTGAGGAAGCCGAGCGTCGCACCGCTTGCCTCGGCAATCCATTGCGCCGCCGCGTGGATCGCGGCGAAGTCGGGATGACGCACCGCTTCGTTGCCGAGCAGCACGAGACGGCGTTCGCCCGTGGCGAGCGAATCTGCAACCTGCTTGTCAGCATCGGTAGGCTGCGTGCCCGCGAACGCTTCCGGCAGTGCCACGCCCTTTGCCTGCGCGACCGCGCCGGCGATGCCCGCGAGCACGTCGAGCCATGCCGACGGTGCCGCCACCACGCGTTGAGCTTGCGGAATCAGTGCGTCGTCGTTCGTGGCCTGCACGAGCGTGAGTTGCGTGCCGCCCTTGGCCGCCTGGCGCAGACGCGCCGCGAACAGCGGATGATCGCGACGCAGGTCCGAACCGATCACGAGCGCCGCGTCGATATTCGACAGTTCGGCGACGGCGGTGCCGAGCCACGGCGCGCCGGTCACTGGCGCCGAGAAATCGGACTGGCGCAGACGGAAGTCGACATTCGGCGTGCCGACCGCTTGCGCAATCTGCTTGAGCAGGAACAGTTCTTCGATCGTGCTATGCGCGCTGGAAAGCGCTGCGAGCGCATTCGCACCGTGGTCGCCCTTGATGCCCTTCAGACCCTTGACCACGTAGTCGAGCGCCGTCTGCCAGTCGGTTTCGACCCACTGGCCGCCCTGCTTGAGCATCGGCTTGGTCAGACGCTCGGGGCTGTTGAGGCCTTCATACGAGAAGCGGTCCTTGTCCGAAATCCAGCATTCGTTGATGGCTTCGTTTTCGAACGGCAGAACACGCATCACGCGATTGTTCTTGACCTGCACGACGAGGTTCGCGCCGACGGAATCGTGCGGGCTCACCGACTTGCGGCGCGACAGCTCCCACGTCCGCGCGCTGTAGCGGAACGGCTTGCTCGTGAGCGCGCCGACCGGGCACAGGTCGATCATGTTGCCCGACAGTTCGGAGTCGACCGTCTTGCCGACGAACGAGGTGATTTCAGAATGCTCGCCGCGGCCAAGCATGCCGAGTTCCATCACGCCGGCGATTTCCTGGCCGAAGCGGACGCAACGCGTGCAGTGGATGCAGCGCGACATTTCTTCCATCGAGATCAGCGGGCCGACGTTCTTGTGGAACACCACGCGCTTTTCTTCGCTATAGCGCGACGACGACTTGCCGTAACCGACAGCCAGATCCTGCAGCTGGCATTCACCGCCCTGGTCGCAAATCGGGCAATCGAGCGGATGGTTGATCAGCAGGAACTCCATCACGGCTTGCTGGCCCTTCACCGCCTTGTCCGATTGGGTGCGCACGATCATGCCGGCCGACACCGGCGTCGCGCATGCGGGCACGGCCTTCGGCATCTTCTCGACATCGACCAGACACATCCGGCAATTGGCCGCAATCGACAGCTTCTTGTGATAGCAGAAGTGAGGAATGTACGTGTCGACCTTATGCGCAGCCTGGATCACCATGCTGCCTTCAGGCACCTCGACTTTCTTGCCGTCTATTTCCAGTTCAACCATGATGGTCAATCTTCCTTAACCTGTTACCGCTCAATCGTTCGCCTGTTCAGCGCCCGCTTCGGGCGATGAATCCTGCGGTTGAGGTGTACGTCGGGTAGTTATCCGGTAGTTATCTGTCTGCCAACCCTGCCGGCTCGACTCGGGCAGCCATCGTCAGGCAGCCACGGTCTCCGGCGTCGCCGCCGTGCCGGCATGACCGCCGACGAGGCAATGCTTGTGGGCGACGTGATACTCGAATTCGTCCCAGTAGTGCTTGAGCATGCCGCGAACCGGCATGGCCGCCGCGTCGCCGAGCGCGCAGATCGTGCGGCCCATGATGTTTTCCGCGACCGAATTCAGCAGATCCAGATCTTCCTGGCGGCCGAGGCCATGCTCGATACGATGCACGACGCGATACAGCCAGCCCGTGCCTTCGCGGCAAGGCGTGCACTGACCGCACGACTCTTCGTAATAGAAGTACGACAGACGCAGCAGCGAGCGCACCATGCAGCGCGTCTCGTCCATCACGATCACCGCGCCCGAGCCGAGCATCGAGCCGGCCTTCGCGATCGCGTCGTAATCCATGTCGGTCTGCATCATCATCTCGCCCGGAATCACGGGCGCCGACGAGCCGCCGGGAATCACGGCCTTGATCTTCTTGCCGCCGCGGATGCCGCCGGCCAGATCGAGCAGCGTCGCGAACGGCGTGCCGAGCGGAATTTCATAATTGCCCGGACGTTCGACGTCGCCCGAGATCGAAAAAATCTTCGTGCCGCCGTTGTTCGGCTTACCGATTTCGAGGTAATTCTGCGGGCCGACCGCCAGCAGGAACGGCACCGCCGCGAACGTTTCGGTGTTGTTAATCGTGGTCGGCTTGCCGTACACGCCGAAGCTCGCCGGGAACGGCGGCTTGAAGCGCGGCTGGCCTTTCTTGCCTTCGAGCGATTCGAGCAGCGCGGTTTCTTCGCCGCAGATGTAGGCGCCGTAACCGTGGTGCGCATGCAGCTGGAACGAGAAGCCCGAGCCCATGATGTTGTCGCCGAGGAACCCGGCGCGGCGCGCTTCTTCCAGCGCCTCTTCGAAGCGCTTATAGACGTCCCAGATTTCGCCGTGAATGTAGTTGTAGCCGACCGTGATGCCCATCGCGTACGCGCCGATCGCCATGCCTTCGATCAGCGAATGCGGATTGAAGCGCAGGATGTCGCGGTCCTTGAACGTGCCCGGCTCGCCTTCGTCCGAATTACAGACGAGGTACTTCTGGCCCGGAAACTGGCGCGGCATGAAGCTCCACTTCAGGCCGGTCGGGAAGCCCGCACCGCCACGGCCACGCAGACCCGATGCCTTCACATCGGCAATCACCTGCTCGGGCGGAATCTTTTCTTCCAGGATGCGGCGCAGCTGGGCATAACCGCCGCGCGCCACGTAATCTTCGAGATGCCAGTTATCGCCGTTCAGCCCGGCGAGAATCAGCGGTTTGATGTGACGATCGTGTAAACACGTCATTTCGAAAGCTCCTCGAGCAGCTGGTCGATCTTCGCGCGGCTCATGAAGCTGCACATGCGATGGTTGTTCACCAGCATCACCGGCGCATCGCCGCACGAACCCATGCACTCGCCTTCTTTCAGGGTGAACTTGCCGTCGGGCGTGGTTTCACCGAAGTCGATACCGAGCTTCTGCTTCAGATATTCGGCGGCGCTTTCGGAGCCGCCTTCCGGGCCGAGCTGGCACGGCAGGTTCGTGCAGAGCGTGATCTTGTACTTGCCGACCGGCGAGGTCTCGTACATCGTGTAGAAGGTCGCGACCTCCTGCACGGCGACTGCCGGCATGCCGAGATAATCCGCGACGAACTGCATGAGTTCGGGCGACAGCCAGCCATGCTCTTCCTGAGCAGTGGCCAACGCCGACATCACGGCGGACTGTTTCTGATCGGCGGGGTACTTCGCGATCGCACGATCGATTTCTTTCAGGCCTTCAGCTGAGATCATTTTCAGACACGACTCTTTCAATTCCTACCGAACGAAAACCTGTCGCCGACATGACACTGCGACAGACCCGGCGTTCCTTTGCTTGACGCGCGTGCCGGTGCGAAAACCGGCCGCGCGCGTCGATGAATACGTCCTAGCGATCCACTTCGCCGAACACGATGTCCTGCGTACCGATGATCGTCACGGCGTCGGCGATCATGTGGCCGCGCGCCATTTCGTCGAGCGCGGACAGGTGCGCATAGCCCGGTGCGCGGATCTTCAGGCGATACGGCTTGTTGGCGCCGTCCGAGATCAGATAGATGCCGAACTCGCCCTTCGGATGTTCGACCGCGGCATACGCTTCGCCTTCAGGCACATGGAAGCCTTCGGTAAACAGCTTGAAGTGGTGGATCAGATCTTCCATGTTCGACTTCATGCCGACGCGCGACGGCGGCGCAACCTTGTGATTGCTCGTCATCACCGGGCCCGGATTCTTGCGCAGCCACTCGATGCACTGCTTCGCGATTCGCGTGGACTGGCGCATTTCTTCGACGCGCACCAGATAGCGGTCGTAGCAGTCGCCGTTCACGCCCACCGGAATGTCGAAATCGAGCTTGTCATAGACTTCGTACGGCTGTTTCTTGCGCAGGTCCCACTCGATGCCCGAACCGCGCAGCATCGCGCCGGTCATACCGAGCTGCAGCGCGCGCTCTGGACTGACCACGCCGATGCCGACCAGACGCTGCTTCCAGATCCGGTTGTCGGTAAGCAGCGTTTCGTATTCGTCGACGCACTTCGGGAAACGCGTAAAGAAGTCGTCGATGAAGTCGAGCAGCGAACCCTGACGAGTCTCGTTCATCTTCGACAACGCCTTCGCATTGCGAATCTTCGACGCCTTGTATTGCGGCATTGCGTCAGGCAGATCGCGATAGACGCCGCCCGGACGATAGTAAGCCGCGTGCATCCGTGCGCCGGACACCGCTTCGTACACGTCCATCAGGTCTTCGCGCTCGCGGAACGCGTACAGGAACACGGCCATCGCGCCGACGTCGAGCGCGTGCGCGCCGATCCACATCAGGTGGTTCAGCACGCGCGTGACTTCGTCGAACAGCACGCGGATGTATTGCGCGCGCAACGGCACGTCGATGCCGAGCAGCTTTTCGATGGCGAGCACGTAGCCGTGCTCGTTGACCATCATCGACACGTAGTCGAGACGGTCCATGTACGGCACCGACTGGATGAACGTCTTGTTTTCGGCGAGCTTTTCAGTCGCGCGATGCAGCAGACCGATATGCGGATCGGCGCGCTGGATGACTTCGCCGTCGAGTTCGAGCACGAGGCGCAGCACGCCGTGCGCTGCCGGATGCTGCGGACCGAAGTTGAGCGTGTAGTTCTTGATCTCTGCCATGGCGTTCCCTTAGTGTTTCAGACCGCCATAGCGATCCTCGCGGATCACGCGCGGCGTGATTTCCCGCGGCTCGATCGTCACCGGCTGATAGACGACGCGCTTCTCTTCCGGGTCGTAACGCATTTCGACGTAGCCGGAAACCGGGAAATCCTTACGGAACGGATGACCGATGAAACCATAGTCGGTCAGGATGCGGCGCAGGTCCGGGTGACCCTCAAAGACGATGCCGTAGAGGTCGAACGCTTCGCGCTCGTACCAGTTGACCGAATTCCAGATTTCGACGACCGACGGCAGGATCGGCATGTCGTCGTCCGGCGCGAATACGCGCAGACGCAAACGCCAGTTGTTCTGCACCGACAGCAGTTGCAGCACAGCCGCGAAACGCGGGCCGTCGTAAGCGCCGTCGGCATAGGTTTGATAGTCGACGCCGCACAGGTCGATGCACTGCTCGAAACCGAGCGAGCGATCGTCGCGCAGACGCTTTGCCACGTCGAGGTAATCGCTCGCCTTGACGACGATCGTCAACTCACCGATTGCCTCGGTGGTGCTCAACAGGAGGCCGCCAAAGGCCGCCTCGAGGTTCGCTTTCAGGGTCTCGAGTTTGCTTGCCATATTGTGGGGAGGCGTTGGCCTTATTGACGGGCGATGGTGTTGGTGCGGCGAATCTTGGCCTGTAGCTGGATCACGCCGTACACGAGCGCTTCCGCAGTGGGCGGACAGCCCGGCACGTAGACGTCGACCGGGACGATCCGGTCGCAACCGCGCACCACCGAGTACGAGTAGTGATAGTAGCCACCACCGTTCGCGCACGAGCCCATCGAGATCACCCAGCGCGGCTCGGCCATCTGGTCGTAAACCTTGCGCAAAGCGGGCGCCATCTTATTGCACAGCGTGCCGGCGACGATCATCACGTCCGACTGACGCGGACTCGGACGAAATACCACGCCAAAACGGTCGAGGTCATAACGGGCGGCACCCGCATGCATCATCTCGACCGCACAGCACGCAAGACCGAACGTCATCGGCCACAGCGAGCCGGTACGCGTCCAGTTGATCAGTTTGTCTGCCGTAGTGGTGACAAACCCTTCTTTCAAGACCCCTTCGATACTCATTTGCTTTCCACTCCAGACAGGGTGGCAAGCCTTGGCCACCCACGCAAACCGGCGATTAATCCATCATTCCCAGTCGAGGCCGCCCTTCTTCCAGATATAGGCAAAACCAAGCAGGAACTCGAGCAGGAAAATCATCATTGCCATGAAGCCGGCCCAGCCGATGTCACGCAATGCCACGCCCCACGGAAACAGGAACGCGGTTTCAAGGTCGAAAATAATGAAGAGAATGGCGACGAGGTAGTAGCGCACGTCGAACTTCATGCGCGCATCTTCGAATGCTTCGAAGCCGCACTCGTATGGTGCGTTTTTCTCGGTATCGGGCTTGTTGGGACCGAGGATCTTGCCAATACTGACCAGTGCTACGCCTAAACCGGTGCCCACAAGAAGGAACAGCAAAACGGGGAAATAGGCTGCGAGGTTCAAGACAATCCTCAATCGGTTGGTTCTGAGTGCCGTCAGGAGCATAGCACTACTGACGCTGAATCACTTCCTCAATGCACATGACGCAAGCCAGAAGACCCTACGCCAGAAGCGAAAAATGCCAGCCGAAGCGAAGCAAACGGCTGGCATTTAGATAACATTTGGTGCCGACGGCGAGACTCGAACTCGCACAGCTTTCGCCACTACCCCCTCAAGATAGCGTGTCTACCAATTTCACCACGTCGGCACTCTATGCAATCCGGGAAAACAACTTGTAAAACCCGCGAATCGCTTCAAGACTTGAATTGTAACTTGTTTAAGCAGATTGTTCAACGCACAAAAGCACGTCGCACGAAAATTTATTTCGGAACACCCGTCGCCGGAACCGAAGCGGGCGATGCAGGTGCAGCCGCCTGCGCAGGTGCCGAAACAGCTGCTGGTGCAGATGCGCCGGCAGGCGCCACCGGTGCCGTTACCGCCGCGCCGAGCACGCCAGCAGAAGGCTTCGCGTGATACGCGCCGAGGTAAGTGAGCGCCAGCGTCGTGATGAAAAACACCGCAGCGAGCACTGCCGTGGTACGCGAAAGAAAGTTGGCCGAACCGGTTGCACCGAACAGGCTACCCGATGCGCCACTGCCGAACGCCGCGCCCATGTCGGCACCTTTACCGTGCTGCAGCAGAACGAGTCCGATGACCCCCAGCGCCGACAACAACTGAACGACGATAATCAATGTTTTCAAATACAGCATCACACTCACCCGAGTCTTTATTTAAGCGCGCCGCACACTGCGTGTTGCGCAAAATGGAGTTCCCACCGAGGCGTCCGGCTTAGCAGGCGACGCTCGTTGCGGCCGCCTTGCAGATTGCCAGAAAATCCTGATCTTTCAGTGACGCGCCGCCGATCAGACCGCCGTCGATATCCGGCTGGCGGAACAGCTCTTCCGCGTTTTCCGGCTTGACGCTACCGCCGTACAACAGCGGCACATCCGCCGCGCCCTTTGCCGCGAGGCGCGTACGCAGGAATGCATGCACGGCCTGCGCCTGCCCGGCCGTTGCGCTCCTGCCGGTGCCGATTGCCCAAACCGGCTCGTAAGCGACGACAAGACGGGCCGCATCCTGCGCCGACAGTTTCGCCAGCACTTCATCGAGTTGCGCGCCGACGACCTGCTCGGTCGAGCCGGCTTCGCGCTCTTCGAGCGTTTCGCCCACGCAGACGATCGGCGTCAGACCCGCTTCGAGCGCGCGCTGCGTTTTCACCGCGACCAGCTCGGCGCTTTCGCGATGGTATGCGCGACGCTCCGAGTGCCCGACGATGGCAAGCGTTGCGCCGAAATCCGTCATCATCGGTGCGGCCACTTCGCCGGTATAGGCGCCGTGCGTGAACGCCGAAACGTCCTGCACGCCCCACACGACCCGGCTGCCTTCCAGCAACGATTGCGTCTGGGCCAGATAGACACCCGGCACGCACACGCCAACCCGCACGTCGACCGGCAATTCGCTGGCGCCTTGCGCCACCGCTTGCAATAGCACGGCATTTGCGGCAAGCCGCCCGTGCATCTTCCAGTTACCGACTACCAGTTTGGCTCGTTGTTGCTTCGACATCGTCTCGTATTTCCTGTCTTGCCTACTGTCAGCGGACGCCGCTTGCGGCGGCTTGCGACTCTTGCAGCCTTCACGCCCGCAATCCAACTGTCGGGCTTTATCCGGCGTGCGCAAAACGCGCAATTTTACTGCGTGGGGTGAAACGGGTCAAACCGCCTGTGTCAAGCGTCCTGACCCCACGTCAACACGATCTTGCCGACGTGCGTGCTGCTTTCCATCAGCGCGTGCGCTTCGGCAGCCTGCGCGGCCGGAAACACGCGATGCACGACCGGCCTGATGCGTCCAGCCTCAATATGCGGCCACACGCGCTCCTTCAGTTGCGCGGCGATCCGCGCCTTGAACTCGACCGGCCGCGGACGCAGCGTCGAACCGGTCACCGTCAAACGGCGGCGCATGACCTCGTTCAGATTCAATTCCGCTTTCGCGCCGCCGAGCATCGCGATCAGCACGAGACGCCCGCCGTCGGCCAGCGCCGAAAGTTCGCGCGGCACGTAGCTGCCCGCCACCATGTCGAGGATCACGTCGACGCCGCGATCGTTGGTCAGCGACCTGATGACCTCGACGAAATCCTCGGTCTTGTAGTTGATCGCCCGCTCGGCGCCCAACGCTTCGCACGCTCGGCATTTTTCGTCCGACCCCGCCGTCGCGAACACGCGAAAACCGAGCGCATGCGCGATCTGGATCGCGGTCACGCCAATCCCGCTCGAGCCGCCCTGCACGAGCAGCGCTTCGTTCGAACCGCCCTCGCCCTGACCGAGCTGCGCGCGATCGAACACGTTGCTCCACACCGTGAAGAAGGTCTCGGGCAGCGACGCCGCCTCGACATCCGCCAGACCCGCCGGCGCCGGCAGACATTGCAGCAGCGGCGCGCTCGCGTATTCCGCGTAGCCGCCGCCCGCCAGCAGCGCGCACACGCGATCGCCGACTTTCAAACCGAACGGGTTGTTCTTCCCGTCGATCGCGCCGCCCACGATCTCGCCCGCCACTTCCAGCCCCGGCAGATCGGACGTACCCGGCGGCGGCGCATAGCTGCCCTTGCGCTGAAACACATCCGGACGATTGATGCCCGATGCTGCCACCTTGATCAGCACCTCGCCCGCCTTGGGTTGCGGCATCGGCCGCTCCGCCAGCTTGAGGACCTCAGGCGCACCGAATTCGGTGATTTCGATCGCTTTCATCTGCGTCAGCTCCAAGATTGGATGGTGTTGCCTACCCGTTGCCGCCCTCGGCCCGAGCACCACGCCGCCATTCGAATGCGCAACACGATCCATCCTGCATGAAAAACGGCCGGCGCGCATACGCGCTGCCGGCCGTTGTTTGCTACCGCGTTACTGCGGCGTCGGTTCGCCTTGCGGCGCGCCGTTCGCGGCGTCGTTCAGCAAGGCCTTCGCCGACAGACGCACACGACCCTTCTCGTCCGTCTGGATGACCTTGACCTTCACCTGCTGGCCGTCCTTGAGGTAGTCGTTGATGTCCTTGATGCGCTCGTTGGCGATCTCGGAGATATGCAGCAGACCGTCCTTGCCCGGCAGGATGTTCACGATCGCGCCGAAATCGAGCAGCTTGAGCACGGTGCCTTCGTACACCTGGCCCACTTCGACTTCGAGCGTGATGTTCTCGATGCGCTTCTTCGCTTCGGCCATGCCTTCGCTGCTCGTGCTCGCGATCGTGACGACGCCGTCGTCCGAAATGTCGATCGTCGTGCCGGTTTCCTCGGTCAGCGCGCGGATCACCGAGCCGCCCTTGCCGATCACGTCGCGGATCTTTTCCGGATTGATCTTGATCGTGATCATGCGCGGCGCGAACTCCGACAGTTGCGTGTTCGCACCCGACACCGCCGTGGTCATCTTGCCGAGGATGTGCATGCGGCCTTCCTTCGCCTGCGCGAGCGCGACCTGCATGATTTCCTTCGTGATGCCCTGGATCTTGATGTCCATCTGCAGCGCGGTCACGCCTTGTTCCGTACCCGCGACCTTGAAGTCCATGTCGCCGAGGTGATCTTCGTCGCCGAGGATGTCGGTCAGCACCGCGAAGCGGTTGCCTTCGAGGATCAAGCCCATCGCGATACCGGCGACGTGCGCCTTCATCGGCACGCCGGCGTCCATCAGCGCGAGGCAGCCGCCGCACACCGAAGCCATCGACGACGAACCGTTCGACTCGGTGATTTCCGACACGACGCGGATCGAGTAGCCGAATTCGTCGGCGCTCGGCAGGCATGCGACGAGCGCGCGCTTCGCGAGGCGGCCGTGACCGATTTCACGGCGCTTCGGCGAACCGACGCGGCCCGTTTCGCCTGTCGCGAACGGCGGCATGTTGTAGTGAAGCATGAAGCGTTCGCGGTACTCGCCTTCGAGCGCGTCGATGCTCTGCTCGTCGCCCTTCGTGCCGAGCGTCGCGACCACCAGCGCCTGGGTCTCGCCGCGCGTGAACAGCGCCGAGCCGTGGGTACGCGGCAGCACGCCGGTGCGGATTTCGATCGGGCGTACGGTGCGCGTGTCGCGGCCGTCGATACGCGGCTCGCCGTTCAGGATCTGCGTACGGACGATCTTCGCTTCGATGTCGAACAGCACATTGCCGACCGACGCCTTGTCGGCCGCCACGGTGCCGGCTGCCGCCGCGTCTTCCTCGAGCTTCGCCGAGGTGGCCGCGTAGACTTCCTTCAGCTTGGTCGAACGAGCCTGCTTGTCGCGGATCTGGTAAGCGGCGAGCAGATCGGCTTGCGCGAGTTCCGTCACGCGCGAGATCAGCGCTTCGTTCTTCGGCGCCGGCTGCCAGTCCCACTCGGGCTTGCCGCCTTCGCGGACCAGTTCGTGGATCGCATCGATCGCGATCTGCATCTGCTCATGACCGAACACGACGGCGCCGAGCATCACGTCTTCGCTCAGCTGCTGCGCTTCCGATTCGACCATCAGCACCGCGCGTTCCGTACCGGCGACGACGAGGTCGAGCGCCGACTCCTTCATCTGCGGACGCGTCGGGTTCAGCACGTATTCGTTGTTGATGTAGGCCACACGCGCCGCACCGACCGGGCCGTTGAACGGCAGGCCGGACACCGCGAGCGCCGCCGACGCGCCGATCAGCGCGGGGATGTCGGCGGGGATTTCCGGATTCAGCGACAGCACGTGAATCACGACCTGCACTTCGTTGTAGAAGCCTTCCGGGAAGAGCGGACGCAGCGGGCGGTCGATCAGGCGCGAGATCAGCGTTTCGCCTTCCGACGGACGGCCTTCGCGGCGGAAGAAGCCGCCCGGAATCTTGCCGGCGGCGTAGGTCTTTTCGAGGTAATCGACGGTCAGCGGGAAGAAGTCCTGGCCCGCCTTGGCGGTCTTGGCGCCGACCACGGTAGCCAGCACGACGGTGTCTTCGACATCGACGATCACCGCGCCGCTCGCCTGGCGAGCGATTTCACCGGTTTCGAGGCGAACGGTGTGCTGCCCCCACTTAAACTCTTTGACGATCTTATTGAACATAGTCATTGCTTTTCCTCATCGTAATGCCGCGCGGACCGGAAGCGGCGCGGCAACGCCGGGGCCGGCGCCGCATGGGAAGAGTCGTGTTATGCCATTCCAGAGAACCGCGCTGCACGAATACGCGCGACCCGCTGGAATGACACAAAACTCCGCCCTGAAGCCCGGCCATGTTTTTATTACTGTTTCTCTACTGCTGCTTTGCTGCCGATACTGCCCTGCCTGTGAACGCCGCGCGAACCGGCATACGCTGCGAATCACAGACGGCGCGCGTCACATGAAGCGCGCCGCGCAAAAACAAAATGCCTGTATCAGCGAAACTGACACAGGCATCTTGCTGAACGACTGGCCGATTACTTACGCAGACCCAGCTTTTCGATCAGGCTGCGGTAACGGTCCGCGTCCTTACCCTTCAGGTAGTCGAGCAGCTTGCGACGGCGGCTCACCATGCGCAGCAGACCGCGGCGGCTGTGGTGATCCTTCGTGTGCTCCTTGAAGTGGGAGGTCAGTTCGTTGATGCGGGTCGTGAGCAGCGCGACCTGAACTTCGGGGGAGCCGGTATCGTTAGCTGCGCGTGCGAATTGCGCGACGACTTCGGACTTCTTGCTTGCTTCAACTGCGGACATATCAATTTCCTTGATGACTGGACAGGCGGTCACGGAAGAAAGGCCGTGCCGTGGATTACCCGTTTCAAAAATTTACTGAGTTCTCCCGTTTGCGACTGAATCGGGACCCAGCCCCATAACGGGACGCGTATTGTAGCACAGTGCGTTCCGGCCGCGAAACCTAGGCTGGCGCGCGGACCGGGCGCCGCGCGAGACCATGCGAGACCGGCCGCTCAAGGCCGCTGCATCCTGCAGACGGTCGGCGCGATCGTGCGCTCGGCCGGCAGCGCCAACACCGTGCGGAATCCGTAGCCGGAGCCTTCGTTATCGAAACGCACGCCCGGCGTGCCGGCTTTGTCCATTTCCATTACGTAGAGGGGCTGGATCAGTTGATGATCGTCGGCGCGCATCCACGACGCGTGAAAGCCGTTGTCGAAACGGATGCCTTCGAGCGCCTTCGCGACCGCCGTCGGATCGGCACTGCCGGCGCGCGTCATCGCAGCGGCGAGCGTTTCGATCATCAGCGGCATGCGCAGCACCGGGTAGTCGTCCTGCGCGGCCGGAAAGCGCGCGCGGAACGCCGCATACCACGCGTCCGAGGCCGCGCCGCCCGCGTTCGGATGCCAATCGGCCACCGCGATCACATGACCCACGCCCGCGTCGCCGAGCGCCGCCGGCGCGCCGAGGCTGTTGCCGTAGAACGTATAGAACTTCGTGTCGAGGCCCTGCTCGCGCGCCGCCTTGACGAGCAGCGTCAGGTCGTTGCCCCAGTTGCCGGTGATCACCGCGTCCGCGCCGCTCGCGCGAATCTTCGCGATATAGGGCGCGAAATCCTTCACGCGGCCGATCGGATGAAATTCATCGCCGACCACCGCGATGTCCGGGCGCTTCGCCGCGAGCGTCGAGCGCGCGAGGCTGCTCACGTCATGGCCGAAGCTGTAATCCTGGTTCAGCAGATAGACCTTTTTCACGGCCTTGTCGCGCTCGATCACGTCGGCGAGCGCGGCCATGCGCATGCCCGCGTGCGCGTCGAAACGGAAGTGCCAGAAGCTGCAGTCCGCGTTGGTGAGCGCGGGGTCGTCGGCGGAATAGTTGAGGAACAGTTCGCGATTGTCCGGCTCGCGGCTGTTCTGCTTGTCGATCGCACCGATCAGCGCGGCCGCGACCGCCGAACTGTTGCCCTGCATGATGTAGCCGATATGGCGATCGGCGGCCGCGCGCAGTTGCGTGAGCGCTTCCTCGGTGCTGCCCTTGCTGTCGAGCACGACCAGTTCGAACGGATGCGCGCCGTCCGGGAGCTTCACGCCGCCGCTCGCATTCACCTGCTCGACACCGAAGCGCAGATTGCGCTCGACCGCCGCACCGGCATTCGCGAACGGACCGGACATGCCTTCGATCAGCGCAAGCTGGATCGGCTTGCCGGTGGGTTTGCCGGCGGACATGCCGGCTGCGTTGCTTGCAGACCTGCTCGTCGGTTTGCCCACCGCGTCCACGCCCGGCGTGACGGCCGCCGCCGTCACACTCGCGACCTGACCGGCCGCTGAACCTGCCGAACCCGCCGCGACTGTCGCCACTGCACGAGCCGCGCTCGCCCCCGCCACCATCGAAACCGCCGTGAACGCCACCGCGGCTGCCGCCCGTTGCCAGATCGCCATCGTTACTGTCCCGCCTGAATCTTCGAAGCGCGGATCATAGGACGCCGCGCACGGAATAGGCAAGCCGGCGCATCCGTTACCGTTCTGCTGGCGGATCATCACGAAGCGCAGGTCTTTTGCGACAGCGCGTGTCAAAATAAAGCGTCTCGATGATAAAAACCGCTACTCAAACGCCATCGGAGGAATCCATGCCGAATCACCACCGCCGCGCGGCAGCCTCGATCGCGGCACCCGCCGGCATGCGCCTGCGCCGTGCCGCGCTGGTCTGTCTGAGCGCGCTGGCGCTTGCCGGCTGCGCGCAACCCTGGCAGCAATATCAGCCGGGTGCGGACGTATCGACGGTCATCGCGCGCCTCGGTCCGCCGCGCGAAACCTACGATCTGCCCGACGGCGGCAAGCGCCTGATGTGGCCGACCCAGCCGATGGGCGAAACCACCACCGCCGCCGACATCGATGCGGCCGGCAAGATCGTCAACATGCGCCAGGTGCTGCAGCCGAATGAGTTCTACCGCGCCGAGATCGGCAAATGGACGCGCAGCGACGTGCTCGTGAACTTCGGCCGACCGGTCGAAACGGCATACTTCCCGCTCATGAAGCGCGAGGTCTGGACGTATCGCTATCTCGAAGACAACGTCTGGTACATGCTCTACAGCTTCTATTTCGACGACCAGGGCATCCTGCGGCTCACGCAGAAAACGCCGGACCCGTTGCACGACCCGGATCGCCGCAGCCTGTTCTGAGCGAGGCTACGCGCGCCGCGAGGTTAGCTGCGGCACGCGGCAACAACGCAGTAACGCGACGATCCTCGCCGCCCCCCCTTCCAGAACCACCGCGCAAAAAAAGAAGCCCCGTGCACTGAACCGCACGGGGCTTCTGCATTACGGCACGCGCGCAATCACACGCCTTCCGAGCGCTGCGGATTCAGCTTGTCCGTATTCGAATACAGCTTGTTGAGCGCCGAGATATAAGCCTTCGCCGATGCCGCGACGATATCGGGATCGGTGCCCACGCCATTGACGATGCGCCCGCTCTTCGACAGCCGCACCGTCACCTCGCCCTGCGCCTGGGTGCCGGTCGTGATCGCGTTGACCGAGTACAGCAGCAGTTCCGAGCCGCTGCCCACTTCCGTTTCGATCGCGTTGAGCGTCGCATCGACGGGGCCGTTGCCGCGCGCCTCGCCGGTGATCTCCTTGCCCTCGACCGAGAACACGACCTTCGCATGCGGCTGCTCGCCGGTTTCCGAGTGCTGCGACATCGACAGGAATTTGTAGTGCTCCTTCTCCTGCGCCTGCGCCGATTCCTCGTTGACGATCGCGATAATGTCCTCGTCGAAGATTTCCGCCTTGCGGTCGGCCAGTTCCTTGAAGCGCGCGAAAGCGGCGTTCAGTTCGGCCTCGCTATCGAGCGCGATGCCGAGTTCCTGCAAACGCTGCTTGAACGCGTTGCGGCCCGACAGCTTGCCGAGCACGATCTTGTTCGCGGTCCAGCCCACGTCTTCGGCGCGCATGATTTCGTAGGTGTCGCGCGCCTTCAGCACGCCGTCCTGATGGATGCCCGACGCATGCGCGAACGCGTTCGCGCCGACCACCGCCTTGTTCGGCTGCACGACGAAACCGGTGATCTGCGAGACGAGCTTCGAGGCCGGCACGATCTGCGTCGTGTCGAGACCGACGTCGAGGCCGAAGTAATCCTTGCGGGTCTTCACCGCCATCACGATTTCTTCGAGCGAGGTATTGCCCGCGCGCTCGCCGAGACCGTTGATCGTGCACTCGACCTGACGCGCGCCGCCAAGCTGCACGCCGGCGAGCGAATTCGCCACCGCCATGCCGAGGTCGTTATGGCAATGCACCGAGAACACCGCCTTGTGCGAGTTCGGAATGCGTTCGCGCAGCGTCTTGACGAGCTGGCCGTACAGTTCCGGCACGCCGTAGCCGACCGTGTCCGCGATGTTGATCGTGGTCGCACCCTCGGCGATCACCGCTTCGAGCACGCGGCACAGGAAGTCCATGTCGGAGCGGCTGCCGTCTTCGGGCGAGAACTCGACGTCGTCGGTGAATTTGCGCGCGAAACGCACCGCGAGTTTCGCCTGCTCGAACACCTGCTCCGGCGTCATGCGCAGCTTCTTTTCCATGTGCAGCGGCGACGTCGCGATGAACGTGTGGATGCGGAAGTGATCGGCCAGCTTGAGCGCGTCGGCGGCGCGCTGGATGTCCTTGTCGTTCGCGCGCGCGAGCGAGCAGACCGTGCTGTCCTTCACGAGGCCCGCGATCGTGTGGATCGCGTCGAAGTCGCCGTTCGAGCTGGCCGCGAAGCCGGCTTCGATCACGTCGACTTTCATCCGCTCGAGTTGCTTGGCGATGCGGATCTTTTCTTCCTTCGTCATCGATGCCCCCGGCGATTGCTCGCCGTCGCGCAACGTGGTGTCGAAAATGATCAGTTTGTCGGACATATCGGGCCTCCTCGGGAGTCGTTCGGATGTGGGGATAGGATGTTTGATTCGGCGATTGGCGTGGCCGCTCGCGAGGCACGTTTGCGAAGGTCGCGACCGACGCGAACGGAGCGCAACAGCGCATCGAGGCGAGAATGAAGCATGGCGGCGCGGCGCTCGGCTCGATGACGAGGCGCGGGCCGAGCCCGGACGGCCACGCAAAACGCACTTATCCGACGACTATAGCGGCATTCAACGGGCCGCGCAATGCGCGCCGGAGCGGCCCGCGGCGGGGTCGGCGCAGGGCTCCGCAGCAGGCTGCACGCGTAGGCCGGGAAACGAAAAACGGCAGCCCTCGGGCTGCCGTTTTCTCATGACGCCGACGCGCCAGTTCGGGCTCAAACCTTACCGGTCGCGCGTCGCCGAGCGCGCCGGATTGGCCCTGCCGCGCACCGCCTGATAAGCCCAGAACACGTAGCCGGACAGACCGTACAGCACGAACAGGCCGAACAGCATCAGCGGCGGATCGGACGACACGAGCACGAACGCGACCACCACGAGCAGGATCACGCCGAACGGCACGCGATGCCGCACGTCGAGCGCCTTGCCGCTGTAGAACGGCGCGTTCGACACCATCGTCACGCCCGCGTAGATGGTCAGCACGAAGGCGACCCACGGCAACCAGACGAGCTTCAGCGGCACGCGGTTGTCAGTGGCGAGCCACACGAAACCGGCGATCAGCGCCGCCGCGGCCGGGCTCGGCATGCCCTGGAAGAAACGCTTGTCGACCACGCCGATGTTCGTGTTGAAACGCGCGAGCCGCAGCGCCGCGCCCGAGCAATAGACGAACGCCGCGAGCCAGCCCCAGCGGCCGAGGTCTTTCAGGACCCACTCGTACATGACGAGCGCCGGCGCGACGCCGAACGACACCATGTCCGACAGGCTGTCGAACTGCTCGCCGAAGGCGCTTTGCGTATGCGTCATGCGCGCGACGCGGCCGTCCATGCCGTCGAGCACCATCGCGACGAAGATCGCGATCGCCGCGATTTCGAAGCGTACGTTCATCGCCTGCACGACGGCGAAGAAGCCGCAGAACAACGCCGCCGTGGTGAACGCGTTCGGCAGCAGATAGATGCCGCGTTTTCTGAGGAACTGCTGACGCTGCGCGCGCCGGCTCTCGACAGCCGACGGCTCCGTCACGATCGGCTTGTTGCGGCGAAACGGCCGTGGCAGCGGTCCGTTGTTACGGGGTCGACGCGGTTTGAATGCGGCCATTCGGACAACCTCCTGTATGCCGCTTTACAGCTCGGCGAGGATCGTGGACGACGCCGACACCTTCTCGCCGATCGACACGCGCGGACGGCTGCCCACCGGCAGATACACGTCGACGCGCGAACCGAAGCGGATGAACCCGTAACGCTGGCCGCGCGTAAGCGGCTCGCCGGCACGGACGTAGCAGAGAATGCGTCGCGCGATCAGCCCGGCGATCTGCACCGAGGTCACGGTCTGGCCGCCGGCCATTTCGATCACGATCGCATTGCGCTCGTTTTCGAGCGAGGCTTTATCGACCGCCGCGTTCAGATACGCGCCGGGAAAGTATTCGACCTTCGAGATCGCGCCGTCGACCGGCGAGCGCTGCGAGTGGACGTTGAACACGTTCATGAACACGCTGATCTTCAGCGCTTCGCGATTCGCATAAGGGTCATGCGCGGTTTCGACCGCGACGATGCGGCCGTCGGCGGGACACAGCACCGCGTTGGCCTGGGTCGGAATCGGACGGGCCGGGTCGCGGAAGAACTGCACGACGAACAACAGGATCAGCCAGAAGATCCACGCAATGCCGAACCCCGCGAAGGCGTGAACCAGTAAGGCAACGACGGCCGCGATGGCGATGAACGGCCAGCCTTCTCGCGCGATGATCGGATGAGGGTAATTCATGGATGGCTTCTGTGTTTTTGTAAAACCGTAGGATAGCAAAAGCCGCCCAGGGTTCAGCACCCTTGGACGGCTTTTTGACTGGTCCGGCCGCCGCGCCGAAGCGCCGCGCCGGACCTCGTTGCGTCGCGACGCTTAGTTCTTCGACTGGTCGACGAGCTTGTTCTTCGCGATCCACGGCATCATCGCGCGCAGCTTCGAGCCGACCTGCTCGATCTGGTGCTCGGCCGTCAGGCGGCGGCGCGATTGCAGCGTCGGTGCGCCAGCCTTGTTCTCGATGATGAAGCTCTTCGCGTACTCGCCGGTCTGGATGTCGGTCAGCACGGCCTTCATCGCCTTCTTCGTTTCAGCGGTCACGATGCGCGGACCCGTCACGTACTCGCCGTACTCGGCGTTGTTCGAGATCGAGTAGTTCATGTTCGCGATGCCGCCTTCGTAGATCAGGTCGACGATCAGCTTCAGTTCGTGCAGGCACTCGAAGTACGCCATTTCCGGCGCGTAACCCGCTTCGACCAGCGTTTCGAAGCCGGCCTTGATCAGGTCGACGGTACCGCCGCACAGCACGGCCTGCTCGCCGAACAGGTCGGTTTCGGTTTCTTCGCGGAAGTTCGTTTCGATGATGCCGGCACGGCCGCCGCCGTTAGCCGCTGCATACGACAAAGCGATGTCGCGCGCTGCGCCCGACTTGTCCTGGGCAACCGCGATCAGGTGCGGCACGCCGCCACCTTGCGAGTAGGTGCCGCGCACCGTGTGGCCCGGTGCCTTCGGCGCGATCATGATGACGTCGAGGTCGGCGCGCGGGATCACCTGGCCGTAGTGCACGTTGAAGCCGTGCGCGAACGCGAGCGCCGCGCCCTGCTTGATGTTCGCGTGAACTTCCTTCGCGTACACGTCGGCGATCTGCTCGTCCGGCAGCAGCATCATGACGACGTCCGCGCCCTTGACCGCGTCCGCGACTTCCTTCACTTGCAGGCCGGCGTTCTCGGCCTTGCTCCACGATGCGCCGCCCTTGCGCAGACCGACCGTGATGTTCACGCCGCTTTCCTTCAGGTTCAGCGCGTGCGCATGGCCTTGCGAGCCATAGCCGATGATGGTGACCTGCTTGCCCTTGATGAGGGAGAGATCGGCGTCCTTGTCGTAGAAAACTTTCATGTCGGTTCCTTGGCTAGATTCGATGATTCAGGAAATTCAGGTACTGCGAATAATGTGCTGCGAGCCGGGTTCGAAGTGAGCTGCCCGGCCTTATGATCGTGACGCCAGCTCACGGCGTCGAAACAGGAAAGCGCCGCGTATCAGACCTTCAGGATGCGCTCGCCGCGCCCGATGCCCGAGCCGCCCGTGCGGACCGTCTCGAGAATCGCCGTGGAATCGAGCCCTTCGATGAAGGCGTCGAGCTTGTCGCTCGCCCCCGTCAGTTCGATCGTGTAGGTCTTTTCGGTGACGTCGATGATGCGGCCGCGGAAAATATCCGACATCCGCTTCATCTCCTCACGTTCCTTGCCGACCGCCCTCACCTTGATCAGCATCAGCTCGCGCTCGATGTGGGCACCCTCGGTAAGGTCGACCACTTTCACCACCTCGATCAGGCGGTTCAGATGCTTCGTGATCTGTTCGATCACGTCGTCCGAGCCAATGGAGACGATGGTCATGCGCGACAGCGAACGGTCTTCGGTCGGAGCCACCGTCAAGGTTTCGATGTTGTAGCCGCGTGCCGAGAAAAGCCCCACCACGCGCGACAGCGCGCCCGGTTCGTTTTCCAGCAGGACGGAAATAATGTGTCTCATGTTTCGCTTCTTCCAGATGTTTTGTCGATGTCCGCGAGCGGCGCGACGCCGCTTCGTTTGCCCTCGCCCTTTTTGAAGGCGCACATGACGAAGCCGGCAGCCTGGCCGTCGTTATAGATCTTCCGAACCCATGAGCATCTCGGTGATGCCCTTGCCGGCCTGAACCATCGGCCAGACGTTTTCGGTCGGATCGGTCTGGAAGTCGAGAAACACCGCGCGATCCTTGAGGCGCAACGCTTCCTTCAGCGCCGGCTCGACATCGGCCGTGCGCTCGATGCGCATGCCGACGTGGCCGTACGCTTCGGCGAGCTTCACGAAGTCCGGCAGCGCATCCATGTACGAATGCGAATAGCGCTTGCTGTATTCGATCTGCTGCCACTGGCGCACCATGCCCAGATAGCGGTTGTTCAGCGAAAGAATCTTGACCGGGAGGTCGTACTGCTTGCAGGTCGACAGCTCCTGGATGCACATCTGGATCGAGCCTTCGCCCGTGATGCACAGCACGTCGTCGTTCGGGTGCGCCATCTTCACGCCCATCGCGGCCGGCAGGCCGAAGCCCATCGTGCCGAGGCCGCCGGAGTTGATCCAGCGACGCGGCTTGTTGAACTTATAGAACTGCGCGGCCCACATCTGGTGCTGGCCGACGTCGGAACACACGAAGGCATTGCCGTCGGTCAGCTCCCATGCCTTTTCGACCACGTACTGCGGCTTGATGACGTCGCTCTTGCGGTCGAACTTGAGGCAGTCTTTCGCGCGCCAGCCTTCGATGTCCTTCCACCAGTCGGCGAGCGCCACGGTGTCCGGGCCATGCTCGGCCGTCTGCAACTGTTCGATCAGCTCCTTCAGCACTTCCTTCACGTCGCCGACGATCGGAATGTCGACCTTGACGCGCTTGGAAATGGAGGAAGGATCGATGTCGATATGGATGATCTTGCGCGGCCGCGAGGCGAAGTGCGCCGGGTCGCCGATCACGCGGTCGTCGAAGCGCGCACCGATCGCGATCAGCACGTCGCAGTGCTGCATCGCCATGTTGGCTTCGTACGTGCCGTGCATGCCGAGCATGCCGAGGAATTTCTTGTCGCTCGAACGGTAGCCGCCCAGACCCATCAGCGTGTTGGTGACCGGATAGCCGAGCAGATCGGCGAACTGGTTCAGCTCGCGCGAGGCGTCCGCGAGAATGATGCCGCCGCCGGTGTAGATGTACGGGCGCTTCGCCGACAACAGCAGCGAGACCGCCTTGCGGATCTGACCGGAGTGGCCCTTCGTGACGGGGTTGTACGAGCGCAGCGACACGCTCCGGATCGGCTCGTACTGGCACGGCGCCTTCGACACGTCCTTCGGAATGTCGATCAGCACGGGGCCGGGGCGGCCGGTACGGGCAATGTAGAACGCTTTCTTGACGGTGGCGGCGAGATCGCGCACGTCCTTCACGAGGAAGTTGTGCTTCACGCAGGGACGCGTGATACCGACCGTGTCGCACTCCTGGAACGCATCCTGACCGATCGCGGCAGTCGGCACCTGGCCGCTGATCACCACCATCGGGATCGAATCCATGTAGGCGGTGGCGATTCCGGTCACCGCATTGGTGACACCGGGGCCGGACGTCACGAGACATACGCCGACCTTGCCGGTGGAACGCGCATAGGCGTCGGCAGCATGCACGGCAGCCTGTTCGTGGCGCACGAGCACATGCTGGAATTTGTCCTGCTTGTACAGCTCGTCGTAAATGTAGAGTACCGAGCCGCCGGGATAGCCCCAGATGAACTCGACGTCTTCGTCGGCCAGTGCCTTCATGAGCACGGTGGCGCCGATAGAGTCGGCTTCGTGGGGAGGGGTCGTATCCGACGTGGAGAATTCCGCGCTGGGCATATTCATTGATTGACCTTTCGAATTTTCGGCAAAAAATTGATCGGGTGCTCTCTGCCGGGCTCGTGACTCGGGTTCAAGCGGCGCGTCCAGTTGACAGGCGGGCTTCTTGGGCCACACCTCAATTGAGACAACTCACTTATGTTGCGAACCAGCGACAATAGCGGCTGACGCGCCCGCGGTCAAGCAAATATTGCCTCAGGCTTGTGCGTCGATTCGGAAAAATGCCCGCAATGACCGCGACGATTCGCACGGCGCGCAATCCCGCAACCGTCATGCAAATGCAAGCCGAAGCACGTTTCACCCCTCGCCACGCAAAAGTTTGTTAGCATCCGCGAGTTTTACGACATTTTTCGACCGATTACGCGCACGCCCGCTGCGCCGACCTCACACGGATGGCATCAGACAAGGAACTCGCCGATTTTCTGGCGGGCGTCGAAAGGCGCGCATTCAAGCAGACGGTCTACGCCGTGCGGGACGACGACGCCTCGCTCGACATCGTGCAGGACGCGATGATCAAGCTCGCCGAAAAGTACGGCGATCGTCCGGCGGCCGAGTTGCCGCTGCTGTTTCAGCGTATTCTGCAGAATGCGATGCACGACTATTTCCGTCGTGCGAAAGTACGCAATACGTGGATCAGCCTGTTCTCGTCGCTCGGCAATGCGGACGACGACGAATTCGATCCGCTGGAGACGTTCGAGGCCGAGGCCGGTTCGGCCGGTGCCGAGAGCAACGAGCAGAAGCTCGAGCGCGAACAGGTCCTGCAGTTGATCGACGACGAGATCCAGAAATTACCGGCACGTCAACGGGAGGCGTTTCTCATGCGTTATTGGGAGGATATGGATGTCGCCGAGACTGCCGCCGCAATGGGCTGTTCCGAAGGCAGCGTGAAAACGCACTGCTCCCGGGCCACCCACACGCTGGCGCAAGCGCTCAAGGCCAAAGGAATCACGCTATGAGCTCCCTTGAAACCCGAGAACTCGAGTTCGCGCGCGAAATGCGCCGCGCGCTCGACGAAAACACCGCCAATCTCTCCTCCGCCACCGTCGACCGGCTCGCCACGGCACGCCGCGCGGCACTCGCGCGCAAGAAGCCCGAGCCCGTCAGCGCGCCGTCGTTCGTGCCCGCTTTCGCCGGCATGCCGGCCGGGATGGCCAACCTGTCGGGAAGCGGCTTCAGGCAGCCGCGCCACCGTTCGCCGCTGCGCCGCTTCGCGCTCGCGTGGCCGCTCGCCGCGCTGCTGGTGAGCCTCGTCGGCATTGCATACTGGGAAGACCACCAGCGCACCGCCGAACTCGCCGATATCGACGCCGCCATGCTGAGCGACGACCTGCCGCTCAATGCCTACCTTGACCACGGTTTCAACGCGTATCTTTCACGCGCCCACTGAGCGGGAGATTTCTCGGGTGAGTTACAAGCGCGGCCTGGCCGTTGTTTTCGGATGCACGATCGCGGCCCTGGTGTCGTTTGCCGCGACGTACCCGCGCTTTCATCCGGGCCCGGCAGCCCCGGCCAGCCCCTCGGCCGGCAACAACGCCACAGCGAAAGCCCCCGCCCCCACGCTGTCCGTCGAATTGCCCGGCCTGCCCGGCAACAACAGTCCGCTCGCATGGTCGCGCCTGAGCGCCGCCGAGCATGTCGCGCTCGCGCCGTTCGCCTCCGAATGGGATTCGTTTAGCGACGAGCGCAAGCGCAATTGGGTCAAGATCGCATCGCGTTACGCGAAAATGTCGCCTGATGCGCAAAAACGCCTGCACGAGCGCATGAGCGAATGGGTCCGCATGACGCCGGATCAGCGGCGTGTCGCGCGCGAGAACTACCAGGTATCGAAGGAATTGCCGCGCGAAGCCCGCCAGAACGCGTGGAAGGCGTATCAGCAACTGCCCGAGGACCTGAAGGAACGGCTGGCCGCCAGCGAGCACAAACGCCGGCCGAGCGTCGTCAGCGCGCCGCCGTCGGCGCGTAACGAGCTCAAGGGTATCGACCGCCTCGTCAACGCGCGCGAACATGGCGGCGCGAGCGAGGCGGCAGCGGCGAGCGCCGCGGCGGCCGCATCGTCGCCGGGAACGAGCGCGCTGCCGTCGCCGCCCGCGATTCCGGCGGCGGGCAGTTTCGTGCCGGCGACGCCGGTGCCGGTATCGCCGGCCGAAGCGCCGTCGATCTTCAACGGCTCCTGATCCGCCACCTCGCCCCTCCCGTGTCCCAGCCCCTCGCGACCTCGCCCCTGCCCACCACCCCCGCGCCCGGCATGGTGCCGACCGTGCGGCGCCGGCTTGCGGCGTTGCTCTACGAAGCGGTGATCCTGTTCGGCGTCGTGTTTATCGCCGGTTATCTGTTCAGCACGCTGACGCAGCAGCGCAACGGCCTCACGCATCACAATCTGCTGGCCGGCTGGATCGGGCTCGTGGTCGGCGTGTACTTCGTGTGGTTCTGGACTCACGGCGGACAGACGCTGCCGATGAAGACCTGGCGCCTGCGGGTCGTTTCCGCCGATGGCGGGCCGCTTTCCGTCGCACGGGCGGTTGCGCGTTATGTGCTTGCATGGCTGTGGTTTTTACCGCCGCTTGCGGTGCATCCGCTGCTGGGGTTGCGGGTGCCGCAGACGCTTGTCGTTGCGGGTGTCTGGTTCGTGGTGTGGGCCGCGAGTGGGCGTTTTGATTCGCAGCGGCAGTTTCTGCATGACCGGTTGGCGGGGACGAGAATAGTGCAGGGTTAGTGGCCCCTTGGGCGGGGCGGGGCTTCTTTGTCTTTGTTCTCTGCGCCGCAGCCCCCTCGTAATAAGAACTTCTCATGACTGTCACGTCAGAGTCACGCGCGCCCGGCCCAATACGGGCACCGCCACTCGACGTGTAAGCCATGGACCCCAAGACGTCCGCGACTTCCCTGTTTCGCCAGATCGGCCCGAGCGTCGACACCGTCGCTTTCCGTCCGGCCCCGGGTTCCGCCCAGCACGGTCTGCCGCCGCCGGCGACGCCGCCCCTCGATGCCCACGCCGATCATCCCGATGACAGCCACGCCGATCCGCATCGCTATCGCACGATCTGGCTCTCCGACATCCATCTCGGCTCGAGCGGCTGCCAAGCCAGCTATCTGCTCGACTTCCTGCGCCACAACGAATCGGAGTACCTCTACCTCGTCGGCGACATCATCGACGGCTGGCAGTTGAAGAAAGGCTGGTACTGGCCGCAGGCGCACAACGACGTCGTGCAGAAAGTGCTGCGCAAGGCGCGCAAAGGCACCCAGGTGATCTACGTGCCCGGCAATCACGACGAAGCCGCGCGCCAGTTCTGCGACCTCGCGTTCGGCGACATCCACGTGCGCGGCGAAGCGTTCCACACCACGCTCGCCGGCAAGCGCATGTGGATCGTGCACGGCGATCTGTTCGACGGCGTGATCCAGCACGCGAAGTGGCTCGCCTATCTCGGCGACACGCTCTACACGATGATCCTCGTGCTGAACCGCTGGTTCAACCGCATCCGCAGCAAGCTCGGCTTCCCGTACTGGTCGCTCTCGCAGTACCTCAAGCATCAGGTCAAGAACGCGGTCAACTTCATCTCCTCGTTCGAGACCGTGATGACCGACGAAGCGCGCCGCCGCGGCTGCGACGGCGTCGTTTGCGGGCACATCCACAAGGCCGAGATGCGCGAGATCGACGGCGTGCTGTATTGCAACGACGGCGACTGGGTCGAGAGTCTGTCGGCACTCGTCGAGACGTACGAGGGCGAGCTCAAGGTGATCTTCTGGACCACGCTGCAAGCCCCGCAAGCCGGCGCGCAGAAGGCCCGGGCCACCGCCTAGCGCCCGCCGCTTCAATCGGCCCCGAATCGGGAACCAATCGATGAGTCAATCGATGAGTCAATCGAGGAATCAATCGAGGAATCAATCGATGAAGATCATGATCGTCACCGACGCATGGGAACCGCAGGTCAACGGCGTCGTGCGCACGCTGAAAAACACCACGCGCGAACTTATGGCGCTCGGCCATGAAGTCGATCTGCTGACACCGCTCGAATTCAAAACGATCCCCTGCCCGACGTATCCGGAAATCCGCCTGTCGCTGCTGCCGCGCCGCAAGCTGCGCGAGCGCATCGACCGCTTCGCGCCCGACGCGCTGCACATCGCGACCGAAGGGCCGCTCGGCATGGCCGCGCGCTCCTATGCGCTGCAGCACAAGCTGCCGTTCACGACCGCCTATCACACGCGCTTTCCCGAATACGTGCAAGCGCGTTTCGGCATTCCGCTTACCGCGACCTACAAGTTCCTGCACTGGTTCCACAAGCCCTCGCTCGCGGTGATGGCGCCGACGCCCGTCGTCAAGCAGGATCTGGAAAAGTTCGGCTTCACGAACGTCGTGCTGTGGACACGCGGTGTCGACCTCGACATCTTCCATCCGATGGATTCCAAGGTGCTCAACACCGCGCGGCCGATCTTCCTGTACGTCGGGCGCGTGGCGGTCGAGAAGAACGTCGAGGCGTTTCTGCAGCTCGATCTGCCCGGCTCGAAGTGGGTCGCGGGCGAAGGCCCGGCGCTCGCCGAGCTGAAGTCGCGCTATCCGCAGGCGAACTATCTCGGCGTGCTGTCGCAGGCCGAGCTCGCGAAGGTCTACGCGGCCGCCGACGTCTTCGTGTTCCCGAGCCGCACCGACACGTTCGGCCTCGTGCTGCTCGAAGCACTCGCCTGCGGCACGCCGGTAGCGGCTTACCCGGTCACGGGTCCGATCGACGTGCTCGGCGACGGCAACGCCGGCGCGATGCACGAGGACCTGCGCGAGGCCTGCCTCGAAGCGATGAAGATCGATCGCCACGACGCGCGCGCATGGGCCGAGCGCTTCTCGTGGGCCGCCGCGTCCGCGCAATTCGCCGCGCATCTGAAGCCGCTGCGGCGCGAAGCGTATCGCGAGGAAAGCGCCGCCGCATGACGCGGCGCGCCGAACCGCCCATGCGAAGCCGATCCAATGCGGAGCGCAAGTCGGGCAGCGCATTGCGCGCCGTCGAATCCACGCGCGAGGCCGCGAGCCTCGAACCGTCCGACGACGACGCCACGCACGAACCGCTGAGCCCCGACGACCCGCTCGCGCCGCTGCCGTTCAATCCGTACAAGGGCAATCGCGGTCTCACGCGCGCCTGGCACGCGATGAAAAATTCGCTGGCCGGCTTTCGCGTGGCAATTCGCGAGGAAAGCGCGTTTCGCCAGGAACTGACGCTCGCCGCGATCCTGATTCCGTGCGGCATCCTCGTGCCGGTCGATCCCGTATCGCACGTGCTGCTGCTCGGCTCGGTGCTGCTCGTGCTGATCGTCGAGCTGCTCAATTCGAGCGTCGAAGCCGCGATCGACCGCATTTCGCTCGAACGCCACGAGCTGTCGCGGCGCGCGAAGGATCTCGGCAGCGCGGCCGTGATGGTCGCGCTCGGCATGTGCGTGATGACGTGGGGAGTGATCGTCGGACCGCTCGTAGTGCGCTGGTTGCGCATGTGGTTGTGATGCAAACCGGATGGCGGCCCGCACGCGCCGCCGCGTCCCCGGCAAGGAAAATCCTGTAGGGCGGCTAGGTACGAGAACGCTCGGTTTATAATCGTTAGACAGTCCCACGGAAAAGCCCCGGGCAAGGCAGCGCCCAAGGCTTTGCCGCCCCCTCGGGGGGCCTGCCGAGCGGCGGGCTGGGGAGCGCTCAATATACCAACCGCATCCGGGTGGAACACGCAGCAGCGGCACGCCGCCGCGCGCCCAGCCCGGCATAACCAGGGCCGGACGACATGGAAGCCAAACCTCCCCGCCGCACGCGCGAACGGATTCTCGAACTCTCGTTGAAACTCTTCAACGAAATCGGCGAGCCGAACGTCACGACGACGACGATCGCCGAGGAAATGGAAATCAGTCCAGGCAACCTGTACTACCACTTCCGCAACAAAGACGACATCATCAACAGCATCTTCAGCCAGTTCGAGCAGGAGATCGAAAAGCGTCTGCGGTTCCCCGACGACCATCGCGCGACGATCGACGAAATGTGGTCGTATCTGCAATATATGGTCGATTTCACCTGGCGCTACCGCTTCCTGTACCGCGACCTGAACGATCTGCTCGCGCGCAACCGCACGCTCGAAACCCACTTCAAGCAGATCATCAGCCACAAGGTGCGCTTCGCGAGCCAGTTCTGCGAGCAACTCGTCGCCGACGGCGAAATGGTCGCGACGCCGCAGGAACTGCAGGTGATCGCGACCAACGTCGGCGTGATCGGCACGTACTGGCTGTCGTACCAGTTCGTCATGAATCCGCGCAAATACAACGAACAGGAAGCGATCCGCGCGGAACTGCACCAGGTCAGCGTGCAGATCGTCTCGCTGATGGCGCCCTACCTGCGCGGCCGCTCGCGGCAGATTTTCGACGACCTCGTCTCCGGCAAGCTGCCCAAGCGCGAGTTTTACGACTACCTGCCGCCGCGCGAAGGCGCCGCGTCTCGCAACGAATCGAAGGACAGCTGAGCATGAAGTCGGTGTGCGTATATTGCGGCTCCTCGATGGGAGTCAAACCGCTGTACGAACAGGCCGCGCGCGCCTTCGGCCACGCGCTCGTGCAAAGCGGCCTCACGCTCGTCTACGGCGGCGGCAAGGTCGGGCTGATGGGCGTGATCGCCGATACGGTGATGGCCGAAGGCGGCCGCGCGATCGGCGTGATTCCCGAACTGCTCGTCGACAAGGAAGTCGGCCATAACGGGCTGACCGAACTGCACGTGGTGCCCGACATGCATCATCGCAAGAAGATGATGGCCGAGCTGTCCGACGCGTTCGTCGCGATGCCGGGCGGCGCGGGCACGCTCGAAGAGCTGTTCGAGGTCTTCACGTGGGCCCAGCTCGGCTATCACGGCAAACCCGTCGCGCTGCTCAATACCGGCCACTTCTACGACCCGCTGATCCAGCTGCTGCGCCATACGGTCGACGAAGGCTTCATGCGCCGCACCTATCTCGACATGCTGCAGATCGACGCCGATCCCGCCGCGCTGATCGGCAAGCTGCGCGGCTATCGGCCGCCCGTGCGCGACAAGTGGGCGGTGCAGGGCAATACGGTTTGAGGCCGAGGCTGGAGGCGGCGGTTGATGCGGCAGTTTGAGGCCGCTTCCATGCTGGCATGCGGGCTCCGTGGTGGCTTTGCCTTGCTTCGACTCGACGCTGGTTTCGCGCCGGTTTCGCACTGGTTCGACCGCCGCTTTGATCTCTGTTTGAGCACCGGCTTCACCCTGCCTTGAGCGCATTGAGCGCAATCCAGGCGCAGCCCGAACATGGCCTGAATACGGCTTGCAGGCTTTTTGCGAGCCCCGCGCGATCCATCCGAACCACGAGGTTGCCATGACGAAAGCTGTTCTGATTACCGGCGGCAGCCGCGGCATCGGCCGCGCAACCGCACGTCTGCTCGGCGCGCGCGGCTGGTTCGTCGGCGTCAATTACGTGCGCGACCTAGCGGCCGCGCAGCAGACGGTCGGCGAAGTGGAGCGCGCGGGCGGCCGCGCGGTGCCGATCGCCGGCGACGTCGCCGACGAAGCCGACGTAATCGCAATGTTCGATACGCTGCAGCAGACCTTCGGCCGCATCGACGCGCTCGTCAACAACGCGGGCATCGTCGCGCCGTCGAGCCCGCTCGCCGACATGGACCTCGCGCGCCTGAAGCGCATGTTCGACGTCAACGTGCTCGGCGCCTACCTGTGCGCGCGCGAAGCCGCGCGGCGCATGTCGAGCGATCGCGGCGGCGCGGGCGGCGCGATCGTCAATATTTCGTCGGCAGCGGCGCGGCTCGGTTCGCCGAACGAATACGTCGATTACGCAGGCTCGAAAGGCGCGATCGACACGATGACGCTCGGGCTCGCGAAAGAACTCGGCCCGCGCGGCGTGCGCGTGAACGCGGTGCGCCCGGGCCTCATCGACACCGAGATTCACGCGAGCGGCGGCAAGCCCGAGCGGGCCGCGCAACTCGGCGCGACCACGCCGCTCGGCCGCCCCGGCAGCGCCGACGAAGTGGCCGAAGCCGTCGTGTGGCTGCTGAGCGACGCGGCATCGTATGTGACGGGCGCGCTTTTCGACGTGGCCGGCGGACGCTGACGCGCCGGATCGCCAGGCCGCAGTCCCTCGCACCCCAAGCGCGGCCCATCGTGGCCGCGCTTTTTTCTTCCCTGCTCCACGGCGCATTCCCGCCGATCTGGCGGCAAACGCACACTCGCGTGGATAAAACGCCACGCTCGGCCCTTTCCCCGTAATCCCCCGTAATAATATGGCGTTAGAATCGGCCGGAACGTGCGCCGTTTCGACGACGCACGCTGCAAGCCAGAACATAAGTACGAGGCCCACGCCGCCGCGTACATCGACCTGAGATTTCCATGCAAGACAAGCAGTCAGCGACGTGGCGCGCGGAGAACGCCACGGCAACGGCCCCGACCTCGGCTGCGGCCGCCGGCAACGCGCGCGCGGCCGCCACCAGCCAGGAGACCCAGGCGACTGGCTCCGCCGACGCGCGCCCTACCCGACGCCCCGCCGATCGCGCCGCACGCGCCTTGCAACGCTGGCGCGCGCTCGCGGCAACCCGTCCGCTGCTGTGGATCGTCGCGCTGGCGATCCTTTGCGCATGGCTGCTGCCGGGCATCCTCGGCCACGAGCCGTGGAAACAGGACGAAACCTACACGTTCGGCATCGTCCAGCACATGCTCGAGAGCGGCGATCTCGTCGTGCCGACCAACGCGGGCCAGCCCTTCGTCGAAAAACCGCCGATCTACGACTGGGTCGCCGCCGGCCTCGCGTGGATGCTGGGCCGCTACCTGCCGCTGCATGACGCAGCGCGTCTCGCGAGCGCGCTGTTCGCGGGCCTGACCATCTACTACACGGCCCGCGTGGCGCGCCGCGCGACCGATGCGTCGAGCTGGTTCGATCTGCGCGTGATCGGCACGCTCGCGCTGTTCGGCGGCACGCTCGCCGTCGTCAAGCACGCGCACGACATGATGACCGACGTCGCGCTGATGGCCGGCGCCGCACTCGGCTTCTGCGGGCTGTTCGAACTCGTGCTCGTGCATCTGCGCGACGCCGCACGGAACGCGCCGTCGTCGACACCGGCGCAGCCGCACACCCGGCCGCTCGACGCCCCAGGGCGCCGCCACGCGATCCTGAGCGGCGCAGCGATGTTCGGCGCGGGCGTCGGCGTGTCGCTGCTCGCCAAGGGCCTGTTCGTGCCGCTCGTCTTCGGCGCGACCACCTGCGCGGTGCTCGTCCTCTATCCCGCGTGCCGCAGCCGCAGCTTCGCGAGCGCGCTCGGCATCGCCGCGCTCGTTTGTGCGCCGTTCGCGCTGATCTGGCCGATCTGCTTCTACCTGCGCTCCGAAGCGCTGTTCAAGGTCTGGTTGTGGGACAACAACATCGGGCGCTTCTTCGGCTTTTCGGTGCCCGAACTGGGCTCCGAGAACGAGAGCCGTCTGTTCGTGCTGCGCACCGTGCTGAGCGTCGGCTTTCCGGTCGTACCGCTTGCGCTGGCTGCGCTCGCCAGCGGCGCATGGCGACGCTGGCGCGACCCGCGCATCGCCTTGCCGGCGCTTTTCGCGGGCATCGGTTTCGCCGTGCTGCAAAGTTCGGCGACCGTGCGCGAGCTGTACATCCTGCCGTTCATCGCACCGCTTGCGCTGCTTGCGATGCAAGGCGTCGAGCGGCTGCCGGCGCGGCTGCACGTCGTCTGGGACATGATGAGCCGCGTGCTGTTCGGCGGCACGGCTGTGCTCGCGTGGATCATCTGGTCGATCATGACGAGCCCGGTGAGCACGCATGCCTCGCTGCATTGGCTCGGACGCTGGCTGCCGCTCGACTGGGTGCTGCCGATCAAGCCCGCGATGATCGCCGCCGCCTTGCTGCTGACGATCGGCTGGCTATGGCTGCTGCCGTCCTTCAAATACGCGGGCAAATGGCGTGGCGCGCTCAGCTGGTGCGCGGGCGCGATGCTCGCGTGGGGGCTCGTCAGCACGCTGCTGCTGCCGTGGCTCGATGACGCGAAGAGCTACCGCTCGGTGTTCCTGGACCTCGGCGCGAAGATAAACATCGAATGGAACGACGGCGATTGCATGGCAAGCGCGAGCCTCGGCGAGTCCGAGGCGCCGATGCTCTACTACTACACCGGCATCGTCCATCAGCCGAACGAGAACCCGCGTACGACCGCCTGCACCTGGCTCATCGAG
The DNA here is from genome assembly GCF_011752945.1 of Paraburkholderia sp. Cy-641. Taxonomy (NCBI): domain Bacteria; kingdom Pseudomonadati; phylum Pseudomonadota; class Betaproteobacteria; order Burkholderiales; family Burkholderiaceae; genus Paraburkholderia; species Paraburkholderia sp. Cy-641. Next base: position 79,856 of record NZ_VWWM01000016.1, on the reverse strand, counting down.
GAAAGCCGCCGCGACCATGCGCCCCAACCGCCCGGTGAATGGCAACTGTTCTGGTCCGGCGCGCGGCCCGGCGATTCGGATGAACTGCTGCGCGTCTTCGTGCGCACGCCGGTTGCAGGCACGGTGCGCGGCGACAACTAGAAGGCAACGCGCGCGCGGATGGAAGCTGCTGAAAGCCGCGGGAAGCGGCTAGAACGACGACCCGGGCTCGCGCAGAAACGCGCTTTCTTCGTCGCTCGAGGCGCGCCCGAGCACGGCATTGCGATGCGGAAAGCGGCCGAACCGCTCGACGATTTCCGCGTGCCGCACCGCATGGCGGTAGTAGCTCGCGCCGCCCGGCTCCGCCGCCAGTTGACCGAAGAGCCGCAGCGACTCGTGTTGGCTCGCGAGCGTTTCGTCGTGTTCGAACGGCAGATACGCGAACACGCGATGCTGCGCGCCGGGCAGCAGCCGATCGGCACCGCTTGCGATCATCCGTTGCGCGATCTGCAGCGCCTTGCTGTCGGCGGCGAATGCGCGCGGCGTGTTGCGATGGCAGTTGCGCGAGAACTGATCGAGCACGATGACGAGCGCGAGCGTGCCGAGCGGCGTGGCCTGCCACGCGTCGAGTTCGCCGGCGAGCGCCGCATCGATCAGGTCGCCGAAACGTTCGCGCAGCATCGTATCGAAAGCGTCGTCGCGCGTGAACCAGAGCTTGCGCTCCGTGCCGTATTCCGGCGAACCCGGCGCGCCGAACCAGCAGTCGAGCACGTCGCGTGCCCGCATGGGGAGCGCCGCGTAGTCGGCGTCAATCGCAGAGGCAGGCGCCGATGGGGTCGGTTGCCGCGGCTCAGCCATTGCGGTTGCGCATCCAGTCCGCGGTTTCGAAGAACGAGCCGAGCAGACGCTCGCGCAGCGGCTCGGCGAGGCCGATGTCCTGCATCGCCCACGCCATGCAGCGCAGCCACTGGTCGCGTTCGCCCGAGGCAATCGCGAACGGCAGATGCCGCGCGCGCAGACGCGGATGGCCGAAGCGGCTGATGTAGTGATCGGGGCCGCCGAGCCAGCCGCACAGGAACCAGAACAGCTTGTCGCGCGACCCGTCGAGCGATGCCGGATGCAGCGCGCGAATCCCGGCGAAATCCGCTTCGAGGTCCATCAGGTCGTAAAACCGGTCGACCAGTTCGCGCACGCGCGCCTCGCCGCCCACCAGCTCGAAGGCCGTCGGTTTGTCCGCGGACACTTCGTCGTTCAAATCGCTCATACCCTGCTCAACCGCCAGAAAAAACCATCGGAAAAAAATCACGCGTCGCGCATCATGCATCACGCAGCGATTGCAGCGCGGGCCGTGCCAGCACATGCCGCAGACTCAGCCAGCCACCCACGCCCGCGCAGGCAACCCCGGCGGCGATGCCCGCCGGCAGCAGCCACGGATCGAAGTCCAGATAGAACTCGAACACGTGCGTCGCGAGCAGCGAGCCGACGATCTGCGCCCCCGCCGCCGCCATCAAGCCGGCCAGCGCCCCGACCGCGACGAATTCGGCGACCTGCACCGCGCGCACCTGCCGATGCGACGCGCCGAGCGCGCGCAGCAGCGCGGATTCTCGCATACGCTCGTCGCGCGTGCCGGCGAGCGCCGCGTACAGCACCAGCACGCCGGCCGCGAGCGTGAACGCGAACAGGAACTGCACCGCACCGATCACCTGCTGCAGCACGCGCTGCACCTGCGCGAGTATCGGACCCGTGTCGATCGCGGTGAGGTTCGGATAGGCGGCGATCAGGCCGTCGATCGTCGCCTGCCGGTCCGGCGGCAGATGGAAGCTCGTGATGAACGTCGCCGGAAAATCGCGCAGCGCGGCGGGCGGCATCAGCACGAAGAAATTGACCTTGAACGAACCCCAGTCGAGCTTGCGCAGGCTCGTAACCGGCGCGTCGATTTGCAGGCCCGTCACGTCGAAACGCAGCACGTCGCCAGGCTTCACGTTGATCAGTTTCGCGAGCCCCTGCTCGATCGAAATCTGCGGCGTCGTCGTGTCGCCGTACCACTTGCCCGCGGCGATACGGTTGTCGTCGGGCAGCTCGGTCGTGTACGACAGGTTGAACTCGCGGTCCACCAGACGCCGCGCGTCCTGGCCCTTGAACGAGTCCGGATCGACCGGCTTGCCGTTGATCGCGACGAGCCGCCCGCGCACCATCGGCGAAAGCTGCGCGCCGGGTACGCCGTGCGCGGCGAGATATTGCGTGACCGCGTCGCGCTGGTCGGGCTGGATATCGATGATGAACAGGTTCGGCGCATCGGGCGGCGTCGATTTGCGCCAGCCTTGCACGAGGTCGTTGCGCGTCATCGCGATCAGCAGCAGGCACATGAGGCCGATGCCGAGCGCGGTGATCTGCAGCGCGCTCGTGCTGCTGCGGCGTTCGAGCGACGCGAGCGCATAGCGCCAGCCGATCCCCGCGTTGACGCGCTCGCTGCGCACGATGCGCGCCGCGCCCCATAGCGCGAGCCGCGCGATGCAGGCGAACACGAGCAGCCCACCCGCGAAGCCGCCCGCGACGATACCGCCGAGCTTCAACTCACCGGCCGCGACAATCAGCAGCCCCGCGAACAGCACGATGCCGAGCGCGTAGGCGGCCCACGCGGTGCGCCCCGCCTCGCCCCATTCGCGGCGCAGCACGCGCACCGGCGGCACGCGCGTGAGCGGCAACAGCGGCGGCAACGCGAAGCCGAGCAGCAGCACGAGGCCGGCCGCGATGCCTTCGAGCGCGGGCCACAGCGTCGGCTGCGGCAGCACGACGTCGATCAGGCTACCGAGCCACGTCAGCAGCGCGAGGTGGCCGAGATAGCCGAGCGCGACGCCCAGCACCCCGCCGATCACGCCGAGCCCGGCGAATTCGAGCGTGAAAAGCGCGCGCAGCGCGGCCTGGCTCACGCCGAGACAGCGCATCGCGGCGCAGCCGTCGAGATGCCGGCGCATATAGCGGTGCGCCGCCATCGCAATCGCCACCGCCGCGAGCAGCGCGGTCAGCAGCGAGACGAGCGTGAGGAAATGGCCCGCCCGATCGAGCGTCTGACGCACCTGCGGCTGGCCGTCGTGCAGCGATTCGAGCGCGACGCCGCGCAGCTTGCCGCCGTCCACGCGGTCATGCGCGAACTGCGTGAAACGCGCGACCGCGTCGTCGACGCCGGCCACCAGCAGCCGATACGTGACGCGGCTGCCGAACGTGACGAGACCGGTCGATTGCAGTTCGTCGGCGCGCAGCATCAGACGCGGCGAGAAATTGACGAATGAAAAGCCGCGGTCGAGTTCGCGCGTAATCAGCGCGCCGATCGTGAAGCTGCGATTGCCGACTTTCACCGCATCGCCGACCTTCAGCTTCAAGGCGTCGAGCAGTTCCTGATCGACCCACACGGTGCCGGGCGCGGGAATCGACGTCGCCCGATGATCGGCCGCGCCGGGCGCCGGCGCGATCTGCAATGCGCCGCGCAGCGGATAGCCCGGCGACACCGCCTTGACGGCGGCGAGCCGCGACACCGGCTTTGCGCCGGTCGCATTGATCATGCTCGGGAAGATCGCCGTGGTGGCGGTGCGCAAGCCAAGCGAGCGCGCCTCGGCGGCAAATTGCGGATCAACCGGATGGTCGGCGCGCACGATGAAATCGGCGGCGATCATGCGCCGCGCGTCGCGTTCGAGCCCCTGGTGCAGCCGATCGGCGAGAAAGCCGACGCTAGAAAGCGCCGCGACGGCCAGCACGAGCGCGAGCAGCAGCATCGTCAATTCGCCCGCGCGCCAGTCGCGCGCCGTCATGCGGATCGCCTGGCGCAGCAGATCCGCGCCGCCGAAACGGCGTGCCGCTTTAACGTCGCTTACGCCGACGCGCTCCGTCGAACCTGCCTTGGACCCGGGTAGTGCTTCGCTCAATCGTGCCTGCTCCTCGCAAATCGCGACACCATATGCGTGGCCATGCCGCGAAACCCGCCCTGCACGCCACGCCACAACCGCGGCAATGCCCACGCCGCGAGCAGCAGAAAGCCTACCATCAGGACCAGAAACGCGAGCGGCACGAACAGCGCGAGCAGCACGCCGCCGAAGACGAGACCGTCCTCGGCGGTCGAGGTCACGACGTTCGACAACGGTTCCGGCGACAGATTGATAAGCGCGCGCGTACCGGCCTTCGCAAGATGCGCAGTGCCGGCGAGCGTGCCGCCCGCGAGCGCCGCGACCGCCAGCAAAGCCGGATCGGCATGGCCGAGCGCGCCGGCGGCGAGCACCGCGCCGGCCGGAATGCGGATGAAGGTGTGGATCGCGTCCCACAGCGAGTCGAACGCGGGGATTTTGTCGGCGAGGAATTCGGCGAGCGTCAGCACGGCGGCCGCGCCGATCACCCAAGGCGAGGACAGCGCGGACAGCGTGGCGGGCAGATGAATGAGGCCGAGACGCTCGAACACGCCGGCCAGCAGGACCGTCAGATAGAGGCGCAGACCGCTACCCCATGAGAGGCCAGCAGCAAGCGAAAGTGATTCAAGCATGGCCGCCTCCACGCGCTTGGGACGTGCCGGGCGCCGCGGCGGAATGAAGCGCAGGCTTCGCGCCGAAGTCGTCAGGCTCGCCTGGCCAGCCGGGCCGAACAGGCCGCGGGCAATTTCAGGATAGGTTCTGTCTCATTATAGCCACGTTAATTCGCAGAACGCAGGGTGGCGAACCGGCCGTGGCGGGGGGCGATGCGTGTTGAATCAATGCTGCCGGCTCGGTGCCCTAACTTCAGTGGCCGAACCTCGGTCGCCCAACCTCAGTGGCCCGACGACAGCTTCAGCCCGATGAGCCCGATCACGATCAGCGACGCACTGGCGACACGCGCGAGCGTCAGCGCCTCGCCCATCATCACGACGCCGAAGATGAACGCGCCGACCGCGCCGATACCGGTCCACACCGCATAGGCGGTGCCGAGCGGCAGCTGGCGCATCGCGAGCGTGAGCAGCGCGAAGCTGCCGAGCGCGGTCACGATCGTGAACACGGACGGCCAGAAACGGGTGAAGCCTTCGGAAGTTTTGAGACCGGCCGCCCACGCGACTTCGAGCAAACCGGCGATCAGAAGAAGAAACCAGGACATCAGAGACAGCTCCATAAAAATGGGGCCGTCCCCGATGATCGATGCAAGCGCAAGGTCGTCCTTACGTCGGCAGATTATAACCGGGCGGGCTTCACCCCGCCCCGACCAGCCGGTAGCCGACGCCGGTCTCGGTGACGATATGCTCGGGCTGCGCCGGGTCGCGTTCGAGCTTGCCGCGCAGATGCGCCATGTAGATGCGCAGATAGTGATGGCTCTCGACATGCGACGGCCCCCACACGTCGCGCAGCAGTTGCCGGTGCGTGAGCACGCGGCCCGCGTGGCGCACGAGCGTCGCGAGCAGGCGGTATTCGATCGGCGTCAGATGGATCGCGGCGCCGTCGCGCGTCACCTTGCGCAAGGCGAGATCGACGCTGACCGCGCCGAAGCGCACTTGCGGCGATTCGTTCGCGCCGCCCTGGTTGCGCCGCCGCAGATGCGCGCGAATCCGCGCCAGCAGCTCGGACACGCCGAACGGCTTGGTCAGGTAGTCGTCGGCGCCGGCGTCGAGCGCGGCGACCTTCTCGCTTTCCTGGGTGCGCGCCGACAGCACGATCACCGGCAGCTCGCTCCAGCCGCGCAGCTCGCGGATCACGTCGAGGCCGTCGGTATCGGGCAGGCCGAGATCGACGATCACCAGATCGGGCTGGCGCGTGGCCGCTTCGACGAGCCCCTGCTTGCCGGTCTCGGCGTCGTACACGGCGATGCCCTCGCCTTCGAGCGCGGTGCGCACGAAGCGGCGAATCTGCTTTTCGTCTTCGATCAGAACGACGGTGATGCTCGGGTCACTCATGGGCGGGTTTGTCCTGCGGGTTGAGGGCGGCGTCTTCGTCGTCGAGCATATCGGGTACGGCGGGCGGCGTCTGGACCGGCAGCGTGAACCAGAAGCGCGCGCCTGCGACGCGGCCGTCCGCGCCGATCCGGTTGAGCGCGCCGATCGTGCCGCCGTGCGCCTCGACGATCGCGCGGCAGATCGCGAGCCCGAGGCCGATACCCGGTTTCGCCGACTCCTTCTCGCCGCGCGTGAACTTCTCGAACACGCGCGCTTCCATGCCGGCCGGCAGGCCGGGGCCGTCGTCATCGACGCTCACGCGCACGAACGGCGCGCCGTCCGCCTCGATCCGCTCTGCGCCGATCGTCAGCGGCGTACCGGGCGCGGTGTACTTGGCGGCATTCTCGAACAGGTTCGAGAAGAGCCGCTCCATCAGCACCGCGTCGAGGTGCAGCAGCGGCAGATCGGCGGGCAGCACGACCCGCGCCGGGTGCCCGGCGAGCACGCGCCGGCAGGCGCGCAGCGCGGCGCCGACAGTCTCCTCGAGCAGCGTCCATTGCTGGTTCAGTTGCAGGCTGCCGGCCTGCAAACGCGCCATGTCGAGCAGATTCGTGACGATGCCGGTCATGCGCAGCGCCTCTTCGTGAATCGCCTCGACGAGTTCGTCGCTGCGCCGCGCGGCGGCTTGTGCTTCGGTTTGCGTTGCGCTGTGCGCCTGTGCCGCTATTTCCACCGGTGCGCCTGGCTGTGCGTGCGCGTGTGCCTCGCATTGCTCCTCGGCCCGCGCCTCAGGTCGCGCATTCCCCAACGCTTGCGCGCTCCCTGCGTCCGCCGCCCCCTGCCGCCCCTGCGCGAGCATCGACGAAAAACCCACGATCGTCGTAAGCGGCGTGCGCAGATCGTGCGAAATCGCCGACAGCAACGAATTGCGCAGCCGCTCCGACTCCATGTTGACGAGCGCGTCGCGCGCGATATCGACGTAATGCACGCGTTCGAGCGCGAGCGCGATCTGCGCGGCGAACGCGTCGAGCATGCGCCGCTGCTCGGGCACGTCGAGTTCGCGCTCGTCGCGCAGCACGGCCGCGAGCACGCCGCGCGTGCGCATCGGTGCCTTCAGCGGCAGATACAGCGCGGCCGCCGCGGGCAGCGTGTCGGTGCCGTGGCCGGCCGGCTTCTGCTGATCGTAGACCCACTGGCCGACGTCGAGATCGAGCGCGCCGCCGTCGAGCGTGATCGCAGCATCCGGGTCCTCGATCTTCTGCCTGACCTGATTGGCGCTGTCCGGCAGCAGGATCGCGACGCGCGCGCCGAACACCTCGCTCACGTGCCGGCTGCCGGTTCCGACGATCTGCTCGGTGGTCAGCGCCGCGGCCAGTTCGCGCGCCATCTCGTACATCGCGCCGGTGCGCTGCTCGCGGCGCCGCGCGACGCTCGCCTCGCGGCGCAGGCTCGACGTCAGATGGCTGATGACGAGCGAGGTCAGCAGCATGCCGAAGAACGTCAGCAGGTACTGCGTATCGGAAACCGACAGCGACATGCGCGGCGGCACGAAAAAGAAATCGAACGCGGCGACGCTCGCGAACGACAGCACGACACCGGGCCCGCGTCCGAGCTTCACCGCCGTGAAGATCACGCCGAGCAGGTACAGCATCACGAGATTGGTCAGGTCGATGCGATCGATCAGCTGGCTCGACAGCAGCGTGATGGCCGTGCCGATCGCCAGCGCGAACGCATACGCGCGCGCCGGCGAGCGGCGCTCGCGCGCCGCGCTCATGGCCTCGCGCCATGCATTCGCGGTCGTGTTCAGGAGACGCCGCTGCTCGGCGCCCTCGCGCTCCGACGATACGCGAATCAGCGTGAGATCGAGGTCGCCGCTCTTCTCGGCGATGCGCTCGCCGAGCGGCCTGCGCAGCCAGCGCTTCAGCCCCGTGCGCACCGAGGCGCCCGCCACGAGCTTCGACACGTTGCGCGCCTGGGCGTAGCCGATCAATGCATCGAGCGCGTCGGCGGCGGCGAGCGTGGCGGTCTCGGCGCCCAGTTCGGCGGCGAGCTTCAGCGCGTTCAAGGTGCGTTCGCGGCGCGCATCGGGCAGACGCTGCAACGCGGGCGTTTCGACATACACGGCGAGCCAGTCGGCCCGCAGGCTCGCGGCAAGACGCGCCGCCGCGCGCACCAGCGCCGGCGCGTCCGGCCCGGGCCCGACGCACACGAGCAGGCGCTCGCGCGCCTGCCAGATGCGCTGGATCGAACGGTCGGCGCGGTACTCGCGCATCTGCGCGTCGACGCGATCGGCGGTGCGGCGCAGCGCCAGCTCGCGCAGCGCGATCAGGTTGCCCTTGCGAAAGAAATTGCGCACCGCGCGCTCGGCCTGCTGCGCCATATAGACCTTGCCGTCGCGCAGGCGGTCGAGCAGTTCCTCGGCGGGCAGATCGACGAGCGTGACTTCGTCGGCGTGATCGAACACGCGATCGGGCACGGTCTCCCACACGCGGATGCTGGTGATCTGGCCGACCACGTCGTTGAGACTTTCGAGGTGCTGCACGTTGACGGTCGTATAGACGTCGAGGCCCGCGTCGAGCAGTTCGTAGACGTCCTGCCAGCGCTTCAGATGACGCGCGCCCGGCACGTTCGAATGCGCGAGTTCGTCGACGAGAATCAGTTGCGGCTTGCGCGCGAGCGCGGCGTCGAGATCGAACTCGCCGAGCTTGCGGCCGCGGTATTCGATATGCGCGAGCGGCAGCACGTCGAGGCCCGCGAGCAGCGCGGCGGTTTCGCCGCGCCCATGCGTTTCGGCGATGCCGACCAGCACCTCGACGCCCTCTTCCTGGCGGCGGCGCGCGGCCTGCAACATCGCATAGGTCTTGCCGACGCCGGCCGACGCGCCAAAGAAAATTTTCAGCCGGCCGCGCTGGCGTTTTTCTTCGTCGCGCTGCAGCTTGTCGAGCAATTCGTCAGGATCGGGGCGGTTCATGCTCAGTGGTTTTCAGGGTCGCGCGAGCGGCGCTTTCTGCATGGTGGCACGGCCCGCGCCGGCCCGCAAATAACAGCGCGGCGCCACGCGAGCGCCGCCCTTTCGGTTGAACCGCAACGGCAACGTGCCTCGTCGCGCGACGAGGCACGGTTTGCCCTGCGGCATGACTTTGTGGCCCGACTTTGCGGCCGCATCTTACCGCCGCTTCCGTCGGCTTTGCCGGCCTCTGCCAGCTTCTTCCCACTTCTGCCCGTTACGCAATGGCCCGCGCTCAACCGTGCTGCATCTCGTCGAGCGCGAGATTGAGCTTCAGCACATTCACGCGCGGCTCACCGAGCACGCCGAACTGGCGGCCCGTCGTATAGCGCGCGACGAGCGCCTGCACGTCACTCACCGCGAGGTGCCGCGCCTGCGCCACCCGCGCGACCTGATACGCGGCCGCGGCCGGGCTGATCTCGGGATCGAGCCCGCTGCCCGACGAAGTCACCAGATCGACCGGCACCGGCTTCGACAGATCGGTGCCCGCTGCCTTCAAGGCATCGAGCCGGCCCTTGATCTCGTCGAGCAGCGCCGGATTGTTCGGCCCGAGGTTCGAGCCGCCCGAATTCTGCGCGTTGTACGGCATCGGCGTGGTCGCCGACAGGCGGCCCCAGAAGTACTGCGGCGCATCGAACTGCTGGCCGATCAGTTGCGAGCCGACCAGCTTGCCGTTGCGCTCGATCAGGCTGCCGTTGGCCTGGTCGTGAAACGCCGCCTGACCGATCGCGGTCATCACGGCGGGATAAGCGAGTCCGGTAATCACGGTCAATACCGCGAAGATCACGATCAACGGACGGAACAGATTTTTCATGATGGGTCTCTTTCCCTTTTCGTCACTTCAGTACGCCGGCACAGCGGCGCTTCGTAGCCGGCGCGCCGCATGTTCAAACCCAGCCGAGCGCGGCGAGCACCATGTCGATCAGCTTGATGCCGATGAACGGCACGATGATTCCGCCGAGGCCATAGACCAGCAGATTGCGGCGCAACAGGATCGCCGCGCCTAGCGCGCGATAGCGCACACCCTTGAGCGCGAGCGGAATCAGCAGCACGATGATGAGCGCGTTGAAGATCACCGCCGACATGATGGCCGAGGCCGGCGTCGCCAGATGCATCACGTTCAGCGCGTTCAGCGCCGGATACGTCGAGGCGAACGCGGCTGGAATGATCGCGAAGTACTTGGCGACGTCGTTGGCGATCGAGAACGTGGTCAGCGAGCCGCGCGTCATCAGCATCTGCTTGCCGATCTCGACGATCTCGATCAGCTTGGTCGGGTTCGAATCGAGATCGACCATGTTGCCGGCCTCTTTCGCGGCCTGCGTGCCGCTGTTCATCGCCACCGCGACGTCGGCCTGGGCGAGCGCGGGCGCGTCGTTGGTGCCGTCGCCGGTCATCGCGACGAGCCGCCCTTCGGCCTGGTGCGCGCGGATCGTCGCGAGCTTCGTTTCGGGCGTCGCTTCGGCAAGGAAGTCGTCGACCCCGGCTTCGGCCGCGATCGCGGCGGCGGTCAGGCGGTTGTCGCCCGTCACCATCACGGTCTTGATGCCCATCTTGCGCAGCTCGGCGAAGCGCTCCTTGATGCCGCCCTTCACGACGTCCTTCAGCTCGATCACGCCGAGCACGCGCGCGCCCTGCTCGCCCTTCTCGGCGACCACGAGCGGCGTGCTGCCGCGGCGCGCCACGTCCGCGACCGCATGGTCGACTTCGTTCGGGAAACGCCCGCCGTTCGCTTCGACGTAGTGCTTGAGCGCATCGGCCGCGCCCTTGCGGATTTCGCGGCCATGCGCCCCCGGCGGCGTCCCCTCGGGGGAAAGATCGACGCCGCTCATGCGCGTCTGCGCGCTGAACGCGAGAAACACCGCATGCAGCGAGCCCATATCGCGCTGCCGGATATTGAAGCGCTGCTTCGCGAGCACGACGATGCTGCGGCCTTCCGGCGTTTCGTCCGCGAGCGAGGCCAGTTGCGCTGCGTCGGCGAGCGCTTCCTCGGTCAGACCCGGCGCAGGCAGAAACTGCGAGGCCTGGCGATTGCCGAGCGTGATCGTGCCGGTCTTGTCGAGCAGCAGCACGTCGACGTCGCCGGCCGCTTCGACGGCGCGGCCCGAGGTCGCGATCACGTTCGCCTGCATCATGCGGCTCATGCCGGCCACGCCGATCGCCGACAACAGCCCGCCGATCGTGGTCGGAATCAGGCACACGAGCAGCGCGACGAGCGCGGTGATCGTGACGACGTGGCCCGCTTTCGCCACCTCGACGGAAAAGATCGAGAACGGCAGCAGCGTCGCGGTGGCGAGCAGCATCACGATCGTCAGCGCGACGAGCAGAATCGTCAGCGCGATTTCGTTCGGCGTTTTCTGCCGCTTCGCCCCTTCGACCATCGCGATCATGCGGTCGAGAAACGCCTCGCCCGGATTCGCCGTGACGCGCACGACGATCCAGTCGGACAGCACGCGCGTGCCGCCCGTCACCGAGGAAAAGTCGCCGCCCGACTCGCGGATCACCGGCGCCGATTCGCCCGTGATCGCCGACTCGTCGACCGACGCGACGCCCTCGATCACTTCGCCGTCGGCCGGAATCACGTCGCCGGTCTCGACCAGCACGACGTCGCCGCGCCGCAGATCGGACGCGGTCATGATGCGGATCGGCGACTTCGGATGCGGCTCGTTGAGCTTCTTGGCCACCACGTCTTTCTTCGCGCTGCGCAGCGACGCGGCCTGGGCCTTCGAGCGGCCCTCGGCGAGCGCTTCCGCGAAGTTCGCGAACAGCACCGTGAACCACAGCCATAACGAGACCGCGAGAATGAAGCCCGCGGGTGCCTCGGCCTGGCCGCCGAGCGCGGCGATCCACAGTATCGTGGTCAGCATGCTGCCGACGTACACGCAGAACATCACCGGGTTGCGGAACTGCGTGCGCGGCGTGAGCTTCTTGAAGGAGTCCACGATCGCTGGGCGCAACAGCACCGGATCGAACATGGACTTCGTAGCGTTATGTTCAGTCATTGAATCCTCGAATATCGCGTTGCGCGGGCCGGGGCTCGCCCGGGTCTTGCCTGGGTCTTGCAACCCGCTGCCGCCGGCGCGCGCTTTTGAGCTGTTCAGTTGCGGGTTTGCCTGCGCCGCCTCACTGCGCGCCCATCATCATCAGATGCTCGACGCCGGGGCCGAGCGCGAGCGCCGGCACGTAGGTCAGCGCGCCGACCAGCAGCACGGTGCCGAGCAGCAGCACGACGAAGAGCGGCCCATGCGTCGGCAGCGTGCCGCCCGTCACGCCGATGCGCTTCTTCGCGGCGAGCGAGCCGGCAATCGCGAGCACCGGCACGATCGTGCCGAAGCGGCCGAACCACATCGCAATCGCGGTGAGCCAGTTGTAGAACGGCGTATTCACCGACAAGCCCGCGAACGCGCTGCCGTTGTTGTTCGCGGCCGAGCTGAACGCGTAGAGGATTTCGGAGAAGCCGTGCGCGCCCGGGTTCGCGATGCCGGCGCGGCCCGCGTCGCTGAGCACCGCGATCGAGGTGCCCACCAGCACGAGCAGCGGCGTGAGCAGCACGACGATCGACACCATCTTCATCTCGTACGCCTCGATCTTCTTGCCGACGTATTCAGGAGTACGGCCGATCATCAGACCCGCGACGAACACCGCGAGCAGCGCGAACACGAGCATGCCGTACATGCCGGAGCCGACGCCGCCGAAGATCACCTCGCCGAGCTGCATCAGCAGCATCGGGTAGAGGCCGCCGATCGGCGTCAGCGAGTCGTGCGTATTGACGACCGCGCCGCACGACGCCGCCGTGGTCGCGACCGTGAAGATGCCCGACTGCGCGATGCCGAAGCGCGTTTCCTTGCCCTCGGCGTTGCCGCCCGCTTGCAGCGCGCTGGCCGACTGATCGACATGCAGCGCCGCAAAGGCCGGATTGCCGCGCTGCTCCGCGCTCATTTCGCCGAACACGCAAACGCCGAACGCGATCGTCATTGCCGCGAGCACGGCCACGCCCTGCCTGCGGTCGCCGATCGCACGGCCGAACACGAGCGTGAGCGCGGCCGGGATGATGAGGATCGAGAAGATCTGCACGAAGTTCGAGAACGGCGTCGGGTTTTCGTACGGGTGCGCCGAATTGGCGTTGAAGAAACCGCCGCCATTGGTGCCGAGCATCTTGATCGCTTCCTGCGAGGCGACCGGGCCCATCGCGAGGGTCTGCGTCTTCACGGGCGTGTCGACCGTGACCGGATTGCCCTTCGCGTCCTTCACCGGGTTGCCTTGCGCGTCGAGCTTCGGCGCGGCGTAGGTGGTGGTTTGCAGCGTCGGCACGTCCTGATACGCCTTGAAGTTCTGGATCACGCCCTGGCTCATCAGCAAGGCCGCGACGAGAGCCGCCATCGGCAGCAGCACGTACAGCGTCACGCGCGTGACGTCGACCCAGAAGTTGCCGATGGTCTGCGCGGTATGGCGCGCGAAACCGCGAATCAGCGCCATCACGACGACGATGGCGGTCGCCGCCGACAGGAAGTTCTGCACGGTCAAGCCGAGCATCTGCGTCAGATAGCCGACGCTCTGCTCGGGCGTGTAGTCCTGCCAGTTCGTGTTGGTCACGAAGCTGACGGCCGTGTTGAAGGCGCTGTCGACCGACATCGCGCCGAATTGCTGCGGATTGCCAGGCAACCCGCCCTGCACGCGCAGCAGCACGTACAGGAACAGTGCGCCGAGCACGTTGAACGCGATCGTCGCGATCGCGTAATGCTTCCAGCCCATCTCCCGTGACGCATCGACACCCGCGATACGGTAAAGCAGCCGTTCGAGCGGCGCGCCGAGGCGCACCACGCGCGAACTGCCGTCCATCACCGCGCCGATATAGCTCGCCACCGGCACCGCGGCAGCCAGCAGCACGACGATAAAAAGGCTCGCCTGCAGGACATTGTTCGCGTTCATTCGATGTCCTCCGCGCGCAGCAGCGCATACACGAGATACGCGAACAGCAGCGCGGTCGACGCGCCGGCCAGCCAGAGCATCCAGGTCATGAGCGCGCTCCCTGTCCGCGGCGGAACTGCGCGAGCTTCTCGCAGCCGTCGATCAATCCGAAGGTCAGCACGGCGAACAGCACGAGCCCCCCGACATACAGCACATCCATTTTTGTTCTCCATTGACGGATTCCGGATGGATGCAACGGTATGCCGATCCGTCTAAAGGCCTGGTCAAAGATGCGGGGATGCGCGTAAAAATCGTGTAAACGCAAAAGGGCCGCCCGGTCTTGCGACGGAGCGGCCCTCAGTCAGGCGAGGTGAAACGAGGCAGTGTGTGGGCGGCGCGATTCGCCGCCTTCGTCTTTGGGTTGGGTTTGGCGCTTGTTTCAGCGCTTGTTTCGCCCTTTACTTCCGCGTTCGCCTTTCGCCCTTACGGCAGCAGAATCGTCGACCCCGTCGTGCGGCGGCCTTCGAGATCGGCATGCGCCTGGCCGACGTCCGGCAACGCATAGCGCTGATTGATGCTGGTCTTGACTTTGCCCGACACGAGCACGTCGAACAGTTCCGCCGACATCGCCTCGTAATCGGCGCGTTTGGCGATATGGGTAAAGAGCGTCGGACGCGTAAAGAACAGCGAGCCGCGTCCGGCGAATTCCGACGAATCGATCGGCGGCAGCGGACCCGACGCATTGCCGAAGCTCACGAAAAATCCGAGCGGCGCGAGGCAGTCGAGCGACTTCTCGAAGGTGTCCTTGCCGATCGAGTCGTACACGACGGGCACGCCCGCGCCGTTGGTGATCTCGCGCACGCGCTTCGTGAAGTTCTCGCGCGTGTAGACGATCGCGTGATCGCAGCCGTGCGCCTTGGCAATCTCGGCTTTCTCGTCGGAGCCGACCGTGCCGATCACGGTCGCGCCGAGCGCCTTCGCCCACTGGCACACGAGCAGGCCAACGCCGCCGGCCGCGGCCTGGATCAGGATCGTGTCGCCGGCCTTGACCCGATACGTGCGGCGCAGCAGATACTGCGCGGTTAGCCCTTGCAGCATCACCGAGGCGGCCTGCTCGTCGCTCACCGCATCGGGCAGCCTGACGACCTGCGCGGCCGGCAGCACGCGCTCCTGCGCATACGCGCCGGGCGGCCGCGCGACGTAGGCGACGCGATCGCCCACCTTCAGGCCGCCGACGCCCGCGCCTACCGCGCTGATCTCCCCGGCCGCTTCCATGCCGAGGCCGCCCGGCAGCGGCAGCGGATACAGGCCGGTGCGGAAATACACGTCGATATAGTTGAGACCGACCGCCGTCTGACGGATGCGGATCTCGCCCGCGCCGGGCTCGCCCACTTCCACGTCGACCCATTTCATCACTTCGGGGCCGCCGGTTTTATCGAATCGGATTGCCTTGGCCATCATGTCTCCTTGATCTGGATTCTGGATTGTCGCGTCGCGCGTGCGGATTGCGCGTGGCGCGCAGCGCTTGTTCCGCGAGCGCCAGGCGCCCGCCGCGCCCGCGCCGTCAGGCCTGGCCCTTCATCCGCAACGCCAGTACGTCGAGCACCATGCGCGCGGTCGAGATGTTCGTCGCGCACGGAATGTTGTGCACGTCGCAAGCGCGCACGAGCGCGTTGATGTCGGGCTCGTGCGGTTGCGGCGTCATTGGATCGCGCAGGAAGATCACCATGTCCACGCGTCCTTCGGCCAGTTGCGCGCCGATCTGCAGGTCGCCGCCGTGCGGGCCGGACAGCATGCGCTCGACCTTGAGGCCGTGCGCGTCGCTGATGCGCCCGCCGGTCGTGCCGGTCGCGACGATCTCGCAGTGCGCGAGCGTATCGACGTATTCGCCGGCCAGTTTGACGATGTCGTCCTTCTTGTGATCGTGCGCGATCAGCGCAATGCGGGTGGTCATGACGTAAAGCTCCTCAAACCGTTAGGGGTCACTGTCGTTATGTATCGTTGCCGCCGATGTTGCCGATGATGCCGCACGGGCCCGGCGACGATGCCCGGCTCCGCGTGAACCTGCCGTGGTGCGTGCCTGCCCGGTACGACGGCACGCCAGTATGGCGTACGCGCCGCGCCTGGCCTGGCCGGCACTGGCCCGATATGCACCTGTTCGGCGAATACCCGCCAGGTGCAGGCCGCCCAGTACGTACCTGCTATGTACCGGCTACGTACCCGCTCAATAAGTCCCCGGATAAGCGCCGCCGTCGATCAGCCAGTTCTGCCCGGTGATGAACCCGCCGTGCACGCTGCACAGGAACGCGCACGCGCGGCCGAACTCGTCGCGGTTGCCGAAGCGCCCGGCCGGAATCGTCTTCATGCGCTGCTTGCGCGCCTCGTCGACGGAAATGTTCTGCGCCTTCGCCTGCGCATCGAACGTGACCGCGATGCGGTCCGTGTCGAAGATGCCCGGCAGCAGATTGTTGATCGTCACGCCGGTCGGCGCGACCTTGCGCGCGAGTCCCGCGACGAAGCCGGTCAGCCCCGAGCGCGCGCCGTTCGACAGGCCCAGCACGTCGATCGGCGCCTTCACCGCCGAGCTCGTGATATTGACGATGCGCCCGAAGCCGCGCGCGCTCATCGTGTCGACGGTCTGACGGATCAGCTCGATCGGCGTGAGCATGTTGGCTTCGAGCGCGCGAATCCAGTCGTCGTGCGTGAAATTGCGGAAGTCGCCCGGCGGCGGCCCGCCCGCGTTGTTGACGAGGATGTCCGGCTGCGGACAGGCGGCGAGCGCGGCGGCGCGGCCTTCCGGCGTGGTGATATCGCACGCGACCGTCCTGACCTCGACGCCGCTCTGCTTGCGGATTTCGGCCGCGGTCGCTTCGAGCGTTTCGGCCGTGCGCGCGACGATCGTCAGATTGACGCCCTCGGCGGCGAGCGCTTCGGCGCAGCCGCGCCCCAACCCCTTGCTGGCCGCGCAAACGAGCGCGGTACGTCCTGCGATTCCCATATCCATCTGTGTGTCCTCGTGGCGTGAAGCCGGCGCGAAACGCGCGGGCATGGCGAAGTTTCCCCGATTCTAGAAGAATCGGTGCCCGACTGTGCCGGCTCGCTGCAATCTCCGGTATCGTCGGGCGGCACTCTTTCGGTAAACTTGCGGCGTGGCGCGCCCGTCCCCCATCCGCCCGTCCCTATTCCGCTTGCCGAGCGTGCGGACGAAACGGACTAAACAGACGAAAGCGCGCGCCGAACCGATCCCTCTTGCCGCCGCGTGTGCCCCCCCATGACCCAGGACAGCCGTTTTCCCAATCTTTTCATCCTCGATCACCCGCTGATCCAGCACAAGCTGTCGCACATGCGCGACCGGGACACCTCGACGCGCACGTTCCGCGAACTGCTGCGCGAGATCACGCTGCTGATGGGCTACGAGATCACCCGCAATCTGCCGATGACCACGCGCCGCATCAACACGCCGCTGATGGAAATCGACGCGCCGGTGATCGCCGGCAAGAAGCTCGCGATCGTGCCGGTGCTGCGCGCCGGCGTCGGCATGTCGGACGGCCTGCTCGAACTGGTGCCGTCGGCGCGCGTGGGCCACATCGGCGTGTACCGCGCCGACGACCATCGCCCGGTCGAATACCTCGTGCGGCTGCCGGACCTCGAGGACCGCGTGTTCATCCTGTGCGACCCGATGGTCGCGACCGGCTACTCGGCCGTGCACGCAGTCGACGTGCTCAAGCGCCGCAACGTGTCCGGCGAGAACATCCTGTTCCTCGCGCTCGTCGCCGCGCCCGAAGGCGTGCAGGTGTTCCAGGACGCGCATCCGGACGTGAAGCTGTTCGTCGCGTCGCTCGACTCGCATCTGAACGAGCACGCGTACATCGTGCCGGGTCTCGGCGACGCGGGCGACCGGCTGTTCGGCACCAAGAACTGACGCGCGGGGCGGGCCGGCTCGGGCCGTGCCCGCCTCATCGGCGCAACGCATGCGGCGGCCCTTCGGACTGTGCGTTCATTTCAGCTGCATTGCGTTTGCGCTTCATTTTCATTGCATTGCCACGCGGTTTCGCGCTACGGCTCCCTCTGCCGCACCGTCGCGGCGTGATAAAATTCGAATCCGCTCGACGCACGGCTTGACCTGCAACCTCGCCGGCACAACGGCTGTCACTGCGCCGCTGTAACTTCGCCACGGCTGCTTCGGCCTGTCGCACCGACTGGCGCATCGCGCCGCCTTGTGGAGTCACGCGGCGTCTGTCCGGGTCGCGCGGCTTCGGGTTGTGCCGTATCGGGTTACACCGCATTGGCCGCACGTCATCCGCCCGCCCCAACCGCGCCGCCGGACTGCGCCCCGCTTGTATGGGCCAGCCAGGCCCGGATTCAAGGTCACGGCGAACCAGCGCGCGCAAAGGCAACAGCACGAGGGTAAAGCGGCAAGCCGGGGCGCAGGCGGCCACGAGCGGAGATACACGGGCAAGCAGACTGAAGACGCCTCACGCGGGCTTCAGTCGCGGCGCGGGCATTAAAGCCACGGCCGAGCCGCGGTGATCGGGTGATCGGCCGGTCAGGCGCCCGGCCCGGCAACCCGGTTATCCGCTTTAACGCCGGCAGCGTGGCTGGCGGACGGTTTGACATCGAGGCGCGATCAGCGAAGCGCCCGACATCGCAACGACAATTGCACTATGCGTGCGCCCTGCTGGCGCGTGCGACGGAGAAAAGTATGGCGGGTCATTCGAAATGGGCCAACATCAAGCATAAGAAAGCAGCGGCCGATGCCAAGCGCGGCAAGGTCTGGACGCGGCTCATCAAGGAAATCCAGGTAGCAGCGCGCCTCGGCGGTGGCGAGATCGACTCGAACCCGCGTCTGCGGCTCGCAGTCGACAAGGCGTACGACGCCAACATGCCGAAGGACAACATCAACCGCGCGATCCAGCGCGGTGTCGGCGGCGCGGACGGCGCGAACTACGAGGAAATCCGCTACGAAGGCTACGGCATCGGCGGCGCGGCGGTGATCGTCGACACGATGACCGACAACCGCACGCGCACGGTCGCGGAAGTGCGTCACGCGTTCTCGAAGAACGGCGGCAACATGGGCACCGACGGCTCGGTGTCGTTCATGTTCGATCACCTCGGCCAGTTCCTGTTCGCCCCCGGCACGGCCGAGGACACGCTGATGGAAGCCGCGCTCGAAGCCGGCGCCGACGACGTCGTCACGAACGAGGACGGCAGCATCGAAGTGCTGTGCCCGCCGAACGATTTTTCGAAGGTGAAGACGGCGCTCGAGGCGGCGGGCTTCAAGGCCGAACTGGCCGAAGTCACCATGAAGCCGCAAACGGAAGTCGAATTCACCGGCGACGACGCCGTGAAAATGCAGAAGCTGCTCGACGCGCTGGAAAATCTGGACGACGTGCAGGAAGTCTATACAAACGCATCGATCGCCGACGAATAAGCGCGTGCCGGCCACGCGTCGCGCGCAGCATCGTGCAGGCGGCCCGTTACCGGCCGCCGCGCGCCGGCCGTTTCGTCGCACCATTCGTCGAACGATCCTTGAGTCGGGGCGCACGTCGCCCACGCGCTTCGCCGCACGTTTTGTTGCGTCACACGTTTCGCCGCGCGCAGCGCCTTCGGGCGCGCGAAGGCTAAACGGACAGCCGGCACGCAGCCCGCTGTCGAGGGTTCATTGCACGGCTGGGCCTGTCGCCCGGCCGTTTATGGTTTTCAAGTCTCGGGGATTCACATGAAGTTACTCGTCGTCGGTTCCGGCGGTCGCGAACATGCGCTCGCATGGAAGCTCGCGCAATCGCCGCGGGTCCAGCTCGTCTACGTCGCGCCGGGCAACGGCGGCACCGCTCAGGACGAGCGGCTGCGCAACCTCGACATCACCGAGCCGGCCGCGCTCGCGGATTTCGTCGAGCAGGAGCAGATCGCCTTCACGCTGGTCGGGCCGGAAGCACCGCTCGCGGCCGGCATCGTCAACCTGTTCCGTGCGCGCGGCCTGAAGATTTTCGGGCCGACCAAGGAAGCCGCGCAGCTCGAAAGCTCGAAGGACTTTGCGAAGGCGTTCATGAAGCGCCACGGCATTCCGACCGCCGAATACGAAACCTTCGCCGACGTCGCCGCCGCGCATGCCTACCTCGATGCGAAGGGCGCGCCGATCGTCATCAAGGCCGACGGCCTCGCCGCCGGCAAGGGCGTGGTGGTCGCGATGACGCTCGAAGAGGCGCATACCGCGGTCGACATGATGCTGTCGGACAACAAGCTCGGCGATGCCGGCGCGCGCGTCGTGATCGAGGAATTCCTCGCCGGCGAGGAAGCGAGCTTCATCGTGATGGTGGACGGCAAGCACGTCCTGCCGCTCGCGTCGAGCCAGGACCACAAGCGTCTGCTCGACGGCGACCAGGGCCCGAACACGGGCGGCATGGGCGCCTACTCGCCCGCGCCGATCGTCACGCCGCAACTGCATGCGCGCGTGATGCGCGAAATCATTCTGCCGACCGTGCGCGGCATGGAGAAGGAAGGCATCCGCTACACCGGTTTCCTGTACGCGGGCCTGATGATCGACGCGCAAGGCAACCCGAAGACGCTCGAATTCAACTGCCGCATGGGCGACCCCGAAACGCAGCCGATCATGGCGCGTCTGAAGGGCGACTACTCGAAGGTGGTCGAACAGGCGATCGCCGGCACGCTGGATACGGTCGAGCTCGAATGGGACCGCCGCACCGCGCTCGGCGTCGTGCTCGCCGCGCACAACTATCCGGATACGCCGAGAAAGGGCGACCGCATCAACGGCATTCCCGCCGAAACTGCGGATTCGGTCACGTTCCACGCCGGCACCACGCTCGCCGACGGCAAGCTGACCACCTCGGGCGGCCGCGTGCTGTGCGTCGTCGGTCTCGCGGATTCGGTGCGCACCGCGCAGGCGGCCGCCTACGAAACGATCAACCAGATCGCCTTCGACGGCATGCAGTATCGCCGCGACATCGGCTATCGCGCGGTGAACCGCAAGCACGACGCGCGCGCCGACGGCAAGCTCGAAAGCCGCTAAGCGGCGTTTGCACCGGGCGCCGGGCGCCGCGCGAGCGGCGACAGCGCGCGCCGCCGGGGGCGCGGGCGGCGAACTGCCGCGCCTCGGGCAGCCCGGCACGGGCACGCCGCACGCTACACTGGGTTTGCCGCGCTCGTCGCGGCAAACGGGCACGGAGCCCGCGGTTCGACCGATGCGGCAAGCCGCCGTTTCACCCGCCCCGCGGAGCGGACCGAACCCACGGCCCGCCCGCGCAAGCGTAGTCCAGAAACCGGCGCGGCCGGCGCCCTCTTCGAAGAACCCGCGGCACGACGAGCGTGCCGCCCTCAGCATCTGCATTCATGACCGATTCGAGCTACGACGCACAGGCCGTGCGCAGCTGGCTGCAAGGCCTGCAATCGCATATCGCGGACACGCTCGGCGCCTTCGACGGCACGCCGTTCGCAACCGACGCATGGCAACGCGCGCCCGGCGAGAAGCTGCGCGGCGGCGGCATCACGCGGATTCTCGAAGGTGGCCAGTTCTTCGAGCGCGCGGGCATCGGCTTCTCGGACGTCGCGGGCGACGCGTTGCCGGGCTCGGCAAGCGCCGCGCGTCCGCAACTGGCCGGGCGCGGCTTCGAGGCGATGGGCGTGTCGCTCGTGCTGCACCCGCGCAATCCGCACTGCCCGACCGTGCACATGAACGTGCGCCTGCTCATCGCGACGAAGGCAGGCGAAGCGCCGGTGTTCTGGTTCGGCGGCGGCATGGACCTGACGCCGTACTACGGCTACGAAGAGGACGCGCGGCATTTCCACCTCGTCTGCCGCGACGCGCTCGCGCCCTACGGCGCGGACCTCTACCCGCGCTTCAAGCGCGGGTGCGACGAATATTTTTTCCTCAAGCACCGCAACGAAGCACGCGGCATCGGCGGGATTTTCTTCGACGATTTCTCGGAGCCGGGCTTCGACCCGTCGTTCGCGATGCTCAAAAGCGTCGGCGAGGGTTTTCTCCAGGCCTACCTGCCGATCATCGAGAAGCGCCGCGACACGCCGTACGGCGCGGCCGAGCGCGACTTCCAGGCGTACCGGCGCGGCCGCTACGTCGAGTTCAATCTGGTCTTCGACCGTGGCACACTGTTTGGACTGCAGAGCGGCGGACGCACCGAATCGATCCTGATGTCGATGCCGCCCGTGGTGAACTGGCGCTACGACTGGCAGCCCGAGCCGGGCACGCCGGAAGCGCGTCTTTACAGCGATTTTCTCGTGCCGCGCGAGTGGGTGTGAGGCGGCGTCCGCGCTGCGCACGATCACACTCGACACGCTCCCGGTCACGATAAGGATTTTCACCTGAAGCCGAACGCTCACCCTGTCGCCCTGCCCCGCCGGATCGGCCTGCTGGGCGGCACTTTCGATCCGATCCACGACGGCCACCTCGCGCTCGCGCGACGGTTCGCCGACGTGCTGCGGCTCACCGAGCTGGTGCTGCTGCCGGCCGGCCAGCCGTGGCAGAAGGCGGACGTCTCGCCGGCCGTGCACCGGCTCGCGATGACGCGCGCGGCGGCCGCCTCGCTCGCGCTGCCCGGCGCGAGCGTGCGCGTCGCGACCGACGAGATCGATCACGACGGCCCGACCTACACGGTCGACACGCTGCGCCGCTGGCGCGAGCGCGAAGGCGAGGATGCGTCGATCACGCTGCTGATGGGCGCCGACCAGCTCGTGCATCTCGATACGTGGCACGGCTGGCGGCAGTTGTTCGACTTCGCGCACATCTGCGCGGCCACGCGGCCCGGCTTCGACCTCGCGTCGATACCGCCCGCGGTCGCACAGGAAATCGCCGCGCGCGAAGCCGGCGCCGACGTGCTGCAGGCGACGCCGTGCGGGCATCTGCTGATCGACACGACGCTCGCGTTCGACGTCTCGGCCACCGACATTCGCGCGCATCTGCGCGACCAGGTGAGCCGCGAACTCGCGCTGGCGGACGACCCGACGGGCGGCAACGCGGACAGGAAAGCGGGTCACCAGGCGCAAAACGAGGCCCACGGCGCAACCCACGACAAGGCCGCGAGTCATGTCCCGGCCGCGGTGTGGGACTATATTCTTCAACATCATCTGTACCACCGGTAACTCCATGGATATTCGCAAACTGCAACGCGTGATCGTCGACGCTCTCGAAGACGTCAAGGCGCAAGACATCAGGGTGTTCAACACCACCCACCTGACCTCGCTGTTCGATCGCGTGATCGTCGCGAGCGGCACCTCGAACCGGCAAACCAAGGCGCTCGCCTCGAGCGTGCGCGAAGGCGTGAAGGAAGCCGGCGGCGAGATCGTCAGCACCGAGGGCGAGGATATCGGCGAATGGGTGCTGGTCGATTGCGGCGACGCGATCGTCCACATCCTGCAACCGGCGCTGCGCCAGTACTACAACCTCGAAGAGATCTGGGGCGACAAGCCGGTGCGCATCAAGCTGTCGACGCCGAATCCGTTCGGCGGCGCGCGCGCGAGCGAGTCCGACGAGGAGGACGAAGACGAGGAAGCGCCGGCCGCGAAACCCGCGCGCAAGACGGCGGCGCGTCGCAAGTAAGCCGGCCTGATCCGGCACACCGGAAACACCGCTACCTTCCTCGCGATGAAACTGCATATCCTCGCCGTCGGCCACAAGATGCCGGACTGGATCGCCACCGGCTTTGACGAATACGCGAAACGCATGCCGCCCGAGCTACGCATCGAGCTGCGCGAGATCAAGCCCGAGCAGCGTTCGTCGGGACGTTCGGCCGAGAGCGTGATGGCCGCCGAGCGGCAGAAGATCGAAGCCGCGTTGCCGAAGAACGCGCGCATCGTCGCGCTCGACGAGCGCGGCAAGGACTGGACCACGATGCAGCTGGCGGGCGCACTGCCCGGCTGGCAGCAGGACGGGCGCGACGTGGCCTTTCTGATCGGCGGCGCGGACGGGCTCGATCCCGAACTGAAGGCGCGCGCCGACATGATGCTGCGCGTATCGAGCCTCACCTTGCCGCATGCGATGGTGCGCGTGCTGCTTGCCGAACAGCTTTACCGCGCGTGGACCATCACGCAGAATCACCCGTATCATCGCGCGTGAGCGTGTGAGCGCATAAGGCGTGTGCCGCGTGCTGATGCGCGGCGATGCGCGATGTCCGTGCCCGTGTCCCTGCGTATTGCAGATCAGGCATTGCCGGGCGACGACTCACGGGGCACCGGCCACCGATACTCGTCGATGCGCCGAACGATGCGTTTCGACGTAGCGTGTCCAGACATTTGCTCCGCGCCCCGCTTGATGTAATGATCGCTGCGCGGCTCGTTGCGGCGCGCCGATGCAACGCTCAGTCTACCCGCTCACCCTGCCCGCTCATCTCCCTCTGCTACCGTCACCGCGCCCACCGCCTCCACGCCATCCGAATCCCCTCCTTCGAGACCCGTTCATGCCCACGCCCGCCGCTTCGCTGCATCCGTTCGTCTACCTCGCCTCGCAAAGTCCACGCCGCCAGGAGCTGCTGCAACAGCTCGGCGTGCGTTTCGAACTGCTGCTGCCGCGGCCCGACGAAGATGCCGAAGCGCTCGAAGCCGAGTTGCCCGGCGAGCACGCGCGCGACTACGTGCAGCGCGTGTGCGTCGCGAAAGCGCATGCCGCGCGTGCCCGGCTCGTGGCCGGCGGTCATGCGAGGCGGCCGATCCTCGTGGCGGACACGACCGTCACGATCGACGACTCGATTCTCGGCAAGCCCGCCGATGCCGACGACGCGGTCGCGATGCTCACGCGCCTCGCGGGCCGCACGCACGACGTGCTGACCGCCGTCGCGGTGATCGACGCCGACGGTGCCTTGCTGCCCGCGGCGCTGTCGGTGTCGAAGGTGCGCTTTGCTGCGCCGCACGCCGACGCGATCCGCCGCTACGCGGCCAGCGGCGAGCCGCTCGGCAAGGCCGGCGCTTATGGCGTGCAGGGACGCGCGGCGGAGTTTATCGAGCATATCGACGGGTCCTATTCGGGTATCATGGGTTTGCCGCTTTTTGAAACTGCTGCCCTCCTGCGCGCAGCGCGCATCGACTTCTAGAACAACACTATGAATGAAGAAATCCTGATCAATGTCACGCCGCAGGAAACGCGCGTCGCGCTCGTTCAACAAGGCGCCGTCCAGGAACTTCATGTCGAACGAACGCTGTCGCGCGGGCGCGTCGGCAATGTCTATCTCGGCAAGGTCGTGCGCGTGCTGCCGGGCATGCAATCGGCGTTCATCGACATCGGCCTCGAACGCGCCGCGTTTCTTCATGTCGCCGACATCTGGCATCCGCGCATGGCCGGCGAAGCGCAACATCAAGCACCGCATCAGCCGATCGAAAAGATCGTCTTCGAAGGTCAAACGCTGATGGTGCAGGTCGTCAAGGACCCGATCGGCACGAAAGGCGCGCGGCTGTCCACGCAAGTAAGCATTGCCGGGCGCACGCTCGTGTATCTGCCGCAGGAGCCGCATATCGGCATCTCGCAGAAGATCGAAAGCGAAGCCGAGCGCGAGGCCGTGCGTGCGCGCCTGACCGCCGTGCTGCCCGCCGACGAGAAAGGCGGCTACATCGTGCGCACGATCGCCGAGGATGCGACGAGCGAGGAGCTTGCTGCCGACGTCGCCTATCTGCGCAAGACGTGGGCGACGATCCTGTCGCAGGCGCAGCGCATGCCACCCACGAGCCTGCTCTACCAGGACCTGAACCTCGCGCAGCGCGTGCTGCGCGATTTCGTCAACGACGAGACCTCGCGCATCCAGGTCGACTCGCGCGAGACGCATCAGATGCTGGCCGATTTCGCCGCGGAGTTTACGCCGGCGGTGTCGTCGAAACTGCATCACTACACCGGCGAGCGGCCGCTCTTCGATCTCTACAACATCGAGGCCGAAATTCAGCGCGCGCTGTCGCGCCGCGTGGATCTGAAGTCGGGCGGCTACCTCGTGATCGATCAGACCGAGGCGATGACGACGATCGACGTCAACACCGGCGGATATGTCGGCGCGCGCAATTTCGACGATACGATCTTCAAGACCAACCTCGAAGCCGCGCATACGATCGCGCGGCAATTGCGGCTGCGCAACCTGGGCGGCGTGATCATCATCGATTTCATCGATATGGAAAACGCCGAGCATCGCGACCAGGTGTTGGGGGAACTGAAGAAGGCGTTGTCGCGCGATCGCACGCGCGTGACCGTGAATGGCTTCTCGCAACTCGGGCTCGTGGAGATGACCCGCAAGCGCACGCGTGAATCGCTCGCGCATGTGCTGTGCGAACCGTGTCCGGTGTGCCAGGGCAAGGGGCAGGTGAAAACGGCGCGCACCGTTTGCTACGACGTGCTGCGCGAGATTCTGCGCGAGTCGCGGCAGTTCAATCCGCGCGAGTTTCGCGTGGTGGCGTCGCAGCAGGTGATCGATCTGTTTCTCGAAGAAGAGTCGCAGCATCTGGCGATGCTGATCGATTTCATCGGCAAGCCGGTGTCGTTGCAGGTGGAGTCGAATTTGAGCCAGGAGCAGTACGATATCGTGTTGATGTGATGCATGACATGTGCCGCAGCTCGATCAGGGCCGTCGTCGTGCTGCACGACGGCTGCAATGCAAGCGTCGGGGAGCATACATAGCCCTACGTACAGCCAGCAAGGCAAGCCTCGCCTTGCTGGCTCCCTTCCCAAGCTCAGGCATGCCAGGCGGTTATCACCTTATGCCTGACGCAGCCTTGACGCCACTGCCCGCGTCTTTCAATCTCCGTCAGGAACGCGCTGCTTTACGCCCCGCTTTACGCCTGTTATGCACGCCGACAGCGTAGTCGACATTGCCAATGCGCGCCGGAACAATCAATCACATCGGAGACTGCATCGACATGAATTGCCTCGTGCCTCGTTCAAAGGGCGCGTCACGCGCGCTGCTCGCGTTTCTGCTGGGCGCGGCGTGCGCATTTGCACCCACCACGCGCGCGGACACCCCACACGCCGCCGACGCCCAGGCCGGCAGCATGACGCCCGCCGCCTCGCAAACCGCAACCACGTTGAGCTGGAAGCTGCGCAATACGCGCATGATGATCCCGACCGCGAACGTCGAGCGCTCGCGCGAGCCCCTCGCGCTGCCCGATGGCCGCCCGCTCGATCCCGATGCGATCACGTTCACGGTCGACGGCACGACGCTCACGCTGAGCGACTATCTGCGCCGCACGCAGACCGACGGCTTCATTGTCGTGCGCGATGGACGCGTGGTGCTCGAGCGCTACTTCGACGGCTTCGGTCCGCATCAGACGCATATGTGGGCATCGATGACGAAATCGGTGACGGGCCTTCTCGCCGCGCAGTTGATCGTCGCCGGCAAGCTCTCGCCCGACGCGCCGCTTTCGAGGTATGTACCGGAACTCTCGGGCACGCCGTTTGGCGACGCGACGCTCCAGCAGAACCTCGACATGGAGGTTGCCGTGCGCTATCCGGCCGCGCTGCCACCCGACCTCGGGCTGTTCGCGGCGGTCGGCTTCGTGCCGCGAGCGAGCGGCGCGCCCGACAGCATCCATCGTTTCCTGCGGGTCGCGCTGGCGTCGCCGGATGCGCATGCGGACGGGCTGTGGTACTACCAGAACGGATCGCCCGAAGCGGTGGCGTGGGCGATCCGCAACGTAACCGGCGAATCGTGGAGCAAGCTGGCATCGCGTGAAATCTGGAGCAAGCTCGCCGACGACGATGCCGACATCGTGGTCGATCACACCGGCACCGAGATGGCCAGCGGCGGTCTCAACACCACGCTGCGCGACGCGGCACGCTTCGGCGAACTCGTGCGCATGAGCGCGGCCGGCGACGGCACGCGTTTTCCTTCGAACGTTACGCATCTCGCGCTGCAACCGGCCACTAACAGCGCGGCCTTCGCCAAGGGCAATCTCGCGCCGGGCCGGCCGGGCTACGGCTATCGCGACTACTGGTATCAGTTGAAGGATGGCGACGGTTCCTTCGCGGCGAGCGGCCGCTTCGGCCAGGCGATCATCGTCGATCCTCGCGAGCGGCTCACGGTCGTGAAGCTCTCGTCGTCGCCCGATCAGGCCGCGCGGCCGACGAGCGCAACAGGTGGCGCGATCGGCCACGCGCCGCTCGATACCGCCGACGCGCTGCATCAAGCCGTCGTAGCCATCGCAAAAGCGGCCGCGCAAGGCGGCACGCGATAGAGCGCCCGTTCATACATGCCACGTCCGCGTGACTGGCGTGCCACAGGCCGTTGCAGGCGAGGCGCAGCGCCCCGGCTTTTCCTGCAACGGCCGGACTCATCGGCCGACTTGCGATCGACCCGCGATTGACCCACGGCCCAGTCTGAATCCTGCGGAAGTTCACGATAACTTTCTCTTCTCAAACAAGCGAGCTTGCAAGAAAAATACAGATCCTTTCACGAAGCTGAAATACAAGACCGATAGTGTCGCGGTTCCTGTCAACTGCCCGACGTTTCTGTCAATCAGCCAACTTACAACAATATCGTGAAGACCAAAAACTCGACCCGCACCTATTCAATCTTGCTTTCCGCAATTCTGGCAGCCAGTCTCAGCGCATGTGGCGGTGGTGACAGCAACATCGGCGCCGCGGGCGGCAACAACGGCAGCAATGGTGGCAACGGCAACACAGGCGGCAATAACGGCGGCGGCACGGTTGACAGCAAGATTCCCGTGCTGACGTTCACCGATCCGCAAAGCACCTACGATCTGAACAACTATACGCAGACAGATAGTTTCCCTCTGCAATACGCGACGAGCGGCACCAATCTGCTGAATGCCGAGGCATCGGGTGTGGCCTACGATAAGGATACCGATTCGCTGTTCGTCATCGGCGACGGCGGCACCGCGGTCGTGCAGGTCGCGAAGAGCGACGGTCATGTTCTCGATTCCATGACGCTCAATGCCGGAGATTTCGAAGACACGGAAGGCATCACCTACGTCGGCGGCGGCAAGTTCGTGCTGGTGGAAGAGCGCCTTCGCCAGGTCGATATGTTCACTTATACCGCGGGCGGAACGCTGAAAAGAGCCGACGTGCAGTCCGTCAAACTGGGCACGACGGTTGGCAACGTCGGTATCGAGGGCGTGAGCTTCGATACCAAAACGGGTGGTTATATCGCCGTGCGCCAGTCGCAGCCGACCAGCATTTTTCAGGCTGCGATCAATTTTGCCGGCGGCTCGGCGACGGCGTCGGACGGTACGCCCATCCTGCCGAGCACGGACAATCCGCCCGTGTTGTTCGATGCGGACAAGACCGGCCTCTCCGCATTCAATGACGTGTTCTCGCTCTCGAACATCGTCCCGGGCACCGCGCCGGACTACGACAACGTCATCATCATCGGCGCGCCGGATGGCAAGATCGTCAAGATGGATCGTACCGGCCGGTTGCTGAGCAGCCTGTATATGAGCGCCACCGCCCAGAACGAAGGCGTCACCATGGGCTCGGACGGCATCATTTATGCGGTCGGCGAGCAGGCAGCGGGACCGAGCCTGCCGGGCCTGACCATCTTCAAGCCCACCACCGACAAGACCAATGTCGGCATCGGCAGCAACCTGTACCTGAAGTTCGATCAGGCGGTGCAGGCCGGAGCCGGCAATATCGTTCTCAGCAACGGCGCCGACGATACGCGCACGATTCCGGTCACCGACCCCACGCAGGTGACGTTCAGCGGCGGCGTGATGAAGATTCATCCGAAGTTCTTCATGGTCGCCAATACCGCGTACAACATCACGTATCCGGCAGGTACGGTCAAGACCACGACGGGCAGCAATCTCCCCGCCGTGTCCGATGCGTCCACATTCTCGTTCAAGACGATCGGCACCGTCGACAAGACCGCGCCGACCTTGAGCAGCAGTGCGCCGGTCGATGGCGCGACGGGCATTATCGGCAATCACCTCACGCTGTCGTTCAGCAAGGTCGTTCAGGCCGGTACGGGCAACCTCGTTATCAGCAACGGCTCCGATACGCGCAATGTTTCGATCGACGATACGACGCAAGTCAAATTCAACGGCGGCCGGGTCACCGTCACGCTCGCGACACCCTTGCAGGATAGTTCGCGCTACAGCGTGAAACTGGCTAGCGGCGTGATCACCGACCTGTATGGCAACGCCTATGCCGGTCTGACACAAAGCTTCACGACCGCGGCCGCCGGTGCGCCCGTGCCGACCGTGCTGATCTCGGAAGTGAATTCGAATGCCGACGGCGGCCAGGACTTCTTCGAGCTCTATAACTACGGCAGCACGGCAATCGATCTGACCGGCTGGAAGTGGGGCGACAGTCATGCCGACGTCAACGATGCCAACAATAGCGCGGCCTTTGCGGCCGGCACGATCCTTTCGCCGGGCGAGCATCTGGTCGTGGTTCCGGGTGTGCCGGGCACGGACGAAAATACGTTCCGCACGACCTGGGGGCTGGCAGGCACGGTGCCGGTCATGGCGATGCTGAACGTCAATAACGATCCGGCGAATCCTATCGGCCTGGGCAAGGGCGATGCGGTGATCGTCTATGACGCGAATGGCAATGTCGTGGCCGCGATGAACTACGGCACGCCCATCGAGGCCACGCAGGGCGATGGAACGCTGAAAGCGATTCCGTCGGCCCTGGGTACGGATGCCACGCTCGTTGCCGCCGGCAATCATGCGGGTGCCGTCTTCGTCGGCGGCAATGCGAAGGTGTCTGCGGTGTGGGATACCGTTTCCACCTCGGCGCCCAACTATGTCGAAGCCGTGGTGGGCGTGAACGGCGGCAAATCCGAGCCGGCTAAAGCGGCGTCGATCGGCTCGCCTGGGCAGTAACTCCTGGGCCATCACTGCCCGCCGCGTCGCGGTACGAGTCTCGTGAAAAACCGTCCGACTTTCTGTCGGGCGGTTTTTTTTGCCTCTGTTTTTTCCTCAAGCTAACCGTCACCGCACATCAGTCGAGATTGCCCTGACAGACGTACTTGATGGTCAGGTAATCGTCGAGACCATATTTCGAGCCCTCGCGGCCGTAACCGGACTCCTTGACGCCGCCGAATGGTGCGGCCTCACTCGACACGGCCCCTTCGTTCAGGCCGACAACGCCAGCTTCGAGTCGCCGCGCCACACGCTCGGCCCGCCGCATGTCGCGAGTGTAGAAATAGGCGGCGAGCCCGAATGGCGAGTCATTGGCCAGGCGCACTGCTTCTTCTTCCTGATCGAACCGATAAAGCGGCGCGACGGGCCCGAACGTCTCCTCGCACGTCACGAGCATATCGTTCGAGGCATGGGTGAAAACGGTCGGGGCATAGTAGTTCGGTCCTAACTCGGTCAGCCGTTTGCCGCCCGTCAGCACGATCGCGCCTTTCGATACGGCGTCTTCGACGTGGCGGGCAATCTTGTCGATCGCCTTCGCGTTGATCATGGGGCCGATCTGTGCCTCGGGGTCGGTGGCCGAGGCCACTTTCAACGCGCCGACACGAGCGGCAAGCAGTTCGGCGAATCGGTCGAATACGCCCGCCTGCACATAGATCCGATTCGGACAAACACAGGTCTGTCCGCCGTTGCGGAATTTGGCGGCCATCAACCCGGCGATTGCCGCGTCGAGGTCCGCGTCGTCGAAAACGATAAACGGCGCATTGCCGCCCAGTTCGAGAGAGAGCTTCTTGAGCGTGCCCGCCGATTCGCGCGCCAGATACTTGCCGACCGCCGTCGATCCGGTGAACGTGACCTTGCGTACCCGGTCATCCGCGAGCCAGTCCGCCACGGCTTCGATGCCCTGCTCCCGCGACGCGCTCAGCATGTTCAGCACACCGGCCGGCACGCCGGCTTCCCCGGCGAGTGCAGCCAATGCCAGTGCGGTAAGCGGCGTGTCTTCCGCGGGTTTGCCGACTACCGTGCAGCCCGCGGCCAGAGCGGGGGCGATTTTCCGCGCAATCATCGCAAGCGGAAAATTCCATGGCGTGA
Source organism: Paraburkholderia sp. Cy-641 (assembly GCF_011752945.1). Classification (NCBI taxonomy): domain Bacteria; kingdom Pseudomonadati; phylum Pseudomonadota; class Betaproteobacteria; order Burkholderiales; family Burkholderiaceae; genus Paraburkholderia; species Paraburkholderia sp. Cy-641. Next base: position 48,180 of record NZ_VWWM01000016.1, on the reverse strand, counting down.
TGGCCGCGACGATACCCACGGGCTCTTTCATCGCCCGCATCTGTTTGCCACGCTGCTGTTGCGGAATGAGGTCGCCGTAAGTGCGCGTGGCTTCTTCCGCGAACCATGCGACATACGACGCGCCATAGGCGACTTCGCCCCGGCTTTCGGCCATTGGCTTGCCCTGCTCCATCGACATCAGCGTGGCCAGGTCTTCGCTGTTCTCCACGAGAAGTGCATGCCAGCGGCGGAGTATCGCGGCGCGCTCGCGTGGCAGGCGATTGCGCCAGCTTTCGGCGGCCTGGTATGCCGAGTTTGTCGCGGCACGCGCGTCGGCGGGACCGCTATTCGCCACTTCCGCAATGATTTCGCCGGTGGCCGGATTCGTCACCGGATAGCGTGCGCGGGATACCGCCTCGCTCCACTCGCCGCCGATCAGGTTCCGGGTTCTGACCAGTTCTTCGCGCTTGAACTTTAAAGCCATGATGCGTGCCTCTGATAATAGGTGTGCCCGGATCGACGCATGCCGGGCCATACAGAGTTTCTGTCAGCCCTTCAGTGCATTGCGCACGTCGACGTGCTCGAGCATTTCGTCGAGCGTCTTGCGCACGCGTGTCACCAGCTCGTCGATCTCGCCTTCGGAATAGCAGAGTGCCGGCGCGAAGCCGAGGATGTTGTCGCCAAACGCGCGAAAGATAATCCGGTTGCGATATGCGGCATCGGCGATACGCTCCGGCAGTTTCAACGACGGATCGAAACGGGCTTTCGTCTTCTTGTCCGCAACCAGTTCGACGGCGCCGAGCAGACCGCGGTGGCGCGAATCGCCGACGAGCGGATGATCGAGCAGACTGTCGAGTCCGCGCGCGAAACGGGCGCCCTGCTTCTGACCGTTGGCAAGCAGTCCGCCTTCGAGATAAAGACGCAGGACTTCGAGGGCGACAGCGGCGCTGACCGGATGTGCCGAATAGGTTTGCCCGTGGCCGATTGCCTCGCCCGCTTTGGCGCCGTCGGCGATTCCCTGATAGACCTCGTCGGACAGGAGCAGCGCGCCCATCGGCGCATAGCCTGCCGTTAGTCCCTTGGCTACCGTCATGAGGTCGGGTTCGACGTGTTCCGCCTCGCAGGCGAACAGCGGGCCCGTGCGACCGAAACCGGTGATGACTTCATCCGCGACGAACAGAATATCCAGTCGACGACACGCGTCGCACATCGCCTTCAGCCAGCCTTGCGGCGGAACGATCACACCGCCGGACCCTTGCACCGGCTCGCAGAAAAACGCCGCGACATTCCCCGCGCCGAGTTGTTCGACTTTCGCTTCCAAGGCGCGCACGGAAGCCACGATGATTGCCTCGGGATCGTCAGGCGTTTCGCTACGGTAAGGATATGACGAGGGAATGTGATGCTGCGTCGCCAGCGGCACGTCGAAGTTGCGATGAAAACTGGCGATCGCCGTCATGCCCGCCCCCATCGACGACGAACCGTGATAGCCGCGTTCGAGTGCGATGAACTGCTTTTTCGATGGCTTGCCAATGGCGTTGTAGTAGTGCGTGATAAAGCGGATCGCGGAATCTATTGCGTCCGAACCGCCCAGCGAGAAATAGACATGGCGCAATGACGCGGGGGCAAGATCGATGAGGCGTTGAGCCAGCTCGATGGCCGGCTCCGAGCCGAAATGGAAGTACCCGGTGGCATAAGGCAATTTCGACATCTGCCCGGCTGCCGCCCTGACAATGCTCTCGTGCCCATAGCCTGTGTTCACGCACCAGAGGCCGGCGAAGGCATCCAGCAGCTCGTTGCCGTCGGCGTCGTAAAGCCACGCGCCCTTACCGGATTTCAGCACGGTGACGCCGCGCGCTTCGTGGGCGCGATAGCTGACTACGGGGTGAATAAGATGTTGACGGTCTGATTCGATAAGCGAGGTGAGCGACATTTTCGGGCTCCTTGATAAGCGCTTCTATCGGATAAGCAACAGGGAAACTGCCTGCACCCATTTGTACCCATTTGCACCCATTAAACCGCGACACTCGTGCACAGTCTTCCTATCAAAAGTAGTAAAACCGGCCACTAATTTTCCCGGAGACGATAGAGCGCTATGGCAACCTGAAGCTGAAAGCGCACGTTCGGGTCGTCGAGCGTGACGCCGAGAATCTGCTCGATGCGCTCCAGCCGATAGCGCAGCGTGCTGATATGAATACCCAGGGCACGTGCGGCGTGTACAAGCTGGAAACCTTCGTCGGCGAGCGTGTAGAGCGTATCGAGCAGCGATTCGCCGCGCGGACGATGGACGAGCGGCACGACCAGCCGCTCGATCAGCATCTCGCGCGCATCGGCATCCCCGAGCAATGCCCGCGGAAAAAGAATTTCCTCGAAACGGTGCAGCCTTCCGGGACGAAGCATCGGAAGCAGTGCGTCGACGTCTTTCGAGCCGACCGCCATGCCGTCGATGCCCGTATGCGCGCGACTGACGGCCATCGCCGCGTGCCGGTCTCCGATTGCCGCCCACAGGGTCTCCACGGACGCCTCGGCAGGCAGGATGAACTTGATCTGATTCAGCCACACCGCAATCAACGCGGACTGCCTCTGCGCTCTCAATTGGCATTTCAGAAGCTCGACCCATCGCTCCCTGCATTCGAGTGCTTCTGTCGTCAAAGGAACGGGTTCGCCGAGCAGCACGAGACAGATGCGATACGACGCGGTCTGACTCCAGCCGCATACGCGCGCGCGCTCGAGCGCACTCGCAGTCGCGGTGAATTCGCCATCGAGCAGCGCGGTAACGAGCGCATACCCAAGGCGATCCTCCTGCTGCGCGAGTTGCTGTTGATGCGTCAGATGCAAAGCGGCGACGACGCTGGCATGCTCCATTGCACGCCTGTCGAGTTCGTCGATGTCCGGGTTGTCCAGATCGAGCCAAAGTATTGCGACAATCGTGTCGTGCAGGCGAACGGCCAGTTGCATCCGATGCAATACGCGATCGCTTGCGAGCTTGAAGCGTACTGTCGCGGGTCGCCGGACAGTACTGGCATCGACGGGGGCATCCGAAAGAGAACGCGTAAACTGCGCCTCCAGCATGGTGATGTCCGAGGCCGGCGCGGAGCTTCCCAGGATATGTCCGGACGGATTCGTGAACGAGACCGCGCGGCCCACCAGCGTTTGCAGCGTGGTGGCAATGTCGGAAAGGCTGCTTGCGGACACGGCGGCATTCGTCAGTGCCCGATGCAACTGGTCTGCTCGCGCGATGATCTCGGACTGGAAGTTGATGATCTTCGCGAGGATTTCATGCGTGATCTGGCTGAACGGCACCGCCCACGGCATTTCGAGCAACGGCAGACCAACCGCGCTAGCTTCCGCTATGGCCTCCGGCGGAAAGTGATCGCGGAAATGCGGCACGGCCAGCACGACGCCGGCAAGCCCCGCATGGCTCAGTTCACGGACGAGCTGCCGCGATGCCTCGCCGCGCGCGGGCCAGTTATAGCCGGTAGTCAGCAGTAGTTCGCCGGGCTTGACCCACTGGACGATGTCCGGGTGGTCGACCATATGGACCCAGGTGATGTCCCGGCCAAGCTGTTCGCTTCCGGCCACGACTTCCGCTTCGCGAAGAACGGTCTCCCGGATGGCAGTGTCAAGTTTCATGGCGGCAACGATCACGCGCGGCGGCATCGGGCAAGACACCGCGACGTCAATCAGTCCTCCTTCGGCCGGCAACGACTCCGCTTGTTTTTCCGCTCAGGCGCGTGTCTTCAGCGACAGAATGCGGCGCGCGCCGTCGAACAATACGCGGTCGCCCGATTTGAGGTACTTGCGCGGCGAGTCGGTAAACCCGTCCATGATCGGAATGCCCGCCAATACCGCGCCTTGAACGAAAACGGGATTGGTCATATCGCAAACCAGGGCGGCGGGACAGGTGCCGCGCTTCCTGAGATTCAGCAGCGCCCAGCCTGTCGATACGCCGCCCTTCGTCGATTTGAATACGATGATCTTATTGACCACGCTCATGCCGTAGAGATCATGGTCGGGTCGAGCGATAACGCCAAGGTCGGGGTCGATATCGTATCGAACGCTCAAACCATGATTCGACACGATGACTTCGCCTTCGAGGCTCATTGTCATGCTCTGGCTTGCATTGAAAAAAGTGCGCTCAAGCATAGTGTCCTCATTAAGCCAGCGTACCCAGCGTCGCCGCCCGGATGCAATCGTCGAATCGCCGGAATTTCACCTGATAGCCCTGCCCCGCCATGATGTTCGCGAGTTTCGCCGAGTTCGTGACGAGCCGGCTGAAGCCATTCAACTCGGACAATTGCCGGGGCGTCATGAGGTAAAAACAGACGCCGGCGATCAGTTCCGCGCCGGACGCTTCGAGCCGCGCACGAATACCGAGTTGCTCGGTGGAAGCCGCGATCTGCGAATTCGTCGTGACGATCAGCTTGACTGTCGGGTGGACCTTCTTGCCTTCCAGAGCCTCGGCAATGGAAACGATCTCGAAGAGCGAGAGTTGAGGCGCGCTGAAAACCACCAGATCGGCCTCCGTGAAATCGCCGCTCCAACCGTGGTAGACACTATCGAGTGCGCCTTCGGGCACCTGAAGATGACGGATTTCTCTTTGGGTCGACATAGCCGCTTCCAGCGACCGGGCCTCAGGCGTCACGCCGACTATGTGAAACATCGCCGCCGAGCCATAGCTCGCGAGTGCGGCGCCGAGGTGTTTGAGCGCGTCGCTGTCGGGTTTCGACGTCAATCCCTCGAATACCGGCACATCCCAATAGCCGTTCAGTTGCCGGCCGACGCAACAGCCGAGCGCGCCCCAGTCGGCCAATTCCTTCGGCTGATCTTCGACATGCACGACGACATTGGCTTTCCGGCATTCGTCCAGATGAAAACCGTATCGGGGCACGCGCCCTGTCAGCGACGCGGCCAATGCCGCAGGACCCGACTCGTAATTCGATCGGGCGCCGAATACGGAGTTGGCATAGATCACGGACCCGGTATCTCCCCACGCTACATGCTCGCCAAAATACGGTTGCAGCGTGGTTTGATACACGATGCAGTTACTGCAATTCAGAAGACCGATCTTCTCGAATGCGGCGACGGTCCGCGTTTCGATTTCCTTCGTCGTTTCCAACTGCTTCAACGTGCATCGAGGCTCGAACGCATAGCCTCGCGGGTCCGTGACCGCTTTCACGGCACAGCGGGCGCCGCTGCGCGCGACCTGCTCCAGATATTCGACTCCGGCCAGACCCAATTCCTCGACGTCGCCCGAAGCATGCACCGAGCTGATCTTCACCATATCTTCGGCGCCGAAGTATTCGCCGACTTCGACCTGCATCTTCAGCGCTACGCGCATTACCTCGCCGTGCTCTCCATTGAGCATGGCGATTTCTTCGTCCGTCAGCTTCATCGAGGTCAGCTCCCGTCAGAACAGATTCGTACCTGCTATCTCTTCGCGTTGGAATCGAAACGCCGGCCAAACCTGTGGATCGCCACTTCCAGAATTTTGTCGGTCAGATAGCCGAGGATGCCCAGAGTGAAAATACCCACGAAGATTTTGTCGGTTGCCATCCAGAGCCGGGCATTGAGAATCGAATAACCTATCCCCGCATTGGCCGCGAGCATCTCGGCGGCGATGACCGTCATGAAGGCGATGCCCATGGCAATGCGCATCCCCTGCAGAATCGGCGTCACGGCGGCCGGCACGATCACCCATCTGAAGATCTGCCATTCCGTGGCGCCGAACATCTGGGCCGCGCGAATCTTGTTGGTGTGAACACCGGCTACGCCAAGCGCGGTACTCAGCGATACGGTAAAAACCGTGCCGTAGATGATGATGAAGATCTTCGATTCCTCGCCGACGCCAAACCAGATCATCGCGGGCGAGACCCAGGCAATAGGCGGAATGAAACGGAAGAACTGCAGATACGGATTGAACAGCGAGCGGACTATCGGGAAAAAACCGACCAGCAGGCCCAGAACGATGCCGATCACGGAGCCGATTAAAAAGCCGGCCAGAATACGGAACATGCTCGCGCCGATGTCGACGAAGATACTGCCGCTCTGGATCTCCGCGATGGCCTCGGTGCCGACCTGCAAAGGCCCCGGAAACAGGATCGAGGAGAACATATAGGTACTCACCAGATGCCAGATGAGCACACCGGCCGACAACGAGGCGAGCAACATGATGGTCGAAGCCAACGTGGAACGACGCTTCGACGCCCGCTTCTTTTTCAGTGATCCGAAGGGGGTTTGCATAATACCGGAGGTCTCTGGGCTCATGATGTCACGCGATCGGTTTGAACACCAAGCACTTCGTCGGCAATCAGGCTCGAAATGCGGGAATAAAGCTCGCCGAACCTGGGGTTGCTGCGGTCCCGGGGGCGGTCGAGATCACAGTTCACGATCTCCTTGACGTTGGAACGCGGTCCGCGCTTCAAGACAACGATCCGGTCGGCGAGCGTGATCGCCTCGGCAATGTCATGCGTGACGAAAAACACCGTGCGCTGCGTCTTTTGCCAGATGGTCGCCAGTTCGTCTTGCAGCACGATTCGGGTCTGCGCATCGAGCTGGCCGAATGGTTCGTCCATCAGCAGGACTTTCGACTCGCAGGCCAGTACTCGTGCGACATTCACGCGCTGCTTCATGCCGCCCGACAGTTCAGCCGGATATTTGTGCTCCTGTCCGCGCAGACCGACGAGTGCCAGATATTGCCGCGCCTTGGCCGCGCGCTCGGTTTTTTTCATTCCCGACACGCGCAGGCCGAATTCGACATTGGCCTGCGCGGTAAGCCAGTGATAGAGAGAATCGTCGCCCTGAAATACGACGCCGCGCTCCACACCCGGGCCGTCGATCGGGCGGCCGTCCATATGGATGCTGCCCGCCGTGGGCGACTCGAATCCGGCGATCAGATTCAGTACGGTCGTCTTTCCGCAACCGCTCGGACCGAGAATGCACATGAACTCGCCGCGCACCAGCGACAACGATAAATCCCGCAGAATGTCGGGGCTATCCGCCGGCAAGGAAGCATGTTTGAACGACACATCTCGAATCGATACCAGGCTCGCATTGCTCATGGCTGCACCTGCTCCGTCACGATTTCGGTTGAGAATTCGCCTTTGACGACGCGTCGGCATTCGAGCGGTCGATGAGAACAGGGGTGATCAATTTGTCGATCAGCGCCTTCGGATCGAAGGGCTGCACCGTTCCCTGCTGTTTCACCCATTCGGCGATGCTCACCATGTCCTTTGGAAAGGCAGGCGGCATGTCGACGACGAACTGCACGCTATCCATCATCTGTTCGGCATCCGCCGTGGAAATCCGGAAGGTTTTCGACATCAAGGCCACCGCAGCCGGACGGTTCTTCCTGTCGTTCAGCCAGGCCGTCGCATTCCTGATGGCGGTAAAGGCTTTTTTGGCATCCTCAGGACGCTGATTCAGCAATTCGTCCGAAAACATCAGGAAGAACTGCATCGTATAGATGCCGTTATCGCCCGACCATCCGATCACCTTCGTGTTCGGCATCACCGCCTTCAGGCGGGTGAACCACGGGTCCCACGAAAACATGGCCTGAATGTCGCCGCGCGCCATGGTCGCGACCAGTTCAGGCGGAGCGACATTCACGAGCTTCAGTTTCTCCCGGGCGATACCGTAATGGTCGAGGTAGCGATTCAGGTAGTAGTCGCTGGCCGTGCCCTTCGAGTAGCCCACGCTCTTACCGACGAGATCGCCCGCGTTATTGATGCCGTTTATCGCAGCGAGGCCAATCAGGTGATTGCTGTAGACGCCGCGGGCGACGGCCTTGACTTTGGCGCCCTTCGCCGCCGCGATGATCGCCGGCAGTTCGGCGACGAGCGCGATATCCGAATCGCCCGCCACGACCGATTCCAGAGCCAGCCCCCCTGCGGGGAATTGCTTGATCGTGGCATCGAGGCCCTGATTTTTCATAAACCCCTGATCCACGGCGACGATCAGGGACATGAAGCTTCCGTCCGCTCCGGTGGCGAGGCGAATCGGCGCGGCAACCGCGCTGCCGGCAAAAGCCCCGGCCATCAGCGTTACAGCAAGAAGTGCTAGATTGAAGAAATGGCGTTTCATGCTTTTCTCCTATCAAATATTGCGTTCACCGCACCGAGTAAACCACCTCACCGTTTTTCATCGTTGTCGTGACGTTGGTCTGTCGCAAGTCCTTCGGGGGACACGTCAGAGGATTTCGATCGACGATGATCAAGTCCGCGAATTTCCCGGCTTCCAGAGAACCTTTTTTTTCTTCTTCGAAGGCGGCCCAGGCTCCATTGCTGATGCACATCCTGAGTGCATCGTCCATCGAAACGCTTTGGCGCGGATCGACGGGATTCTCGACCAGCAATTGAAGCCACAGGAAAGGATCGGCCGGATAGACAGGCAGGTCGGCTCCGCACGCGACGACCACACCGGCGTTCAGAATATCCTTGTACGTGTCGATCCGTTTATAGCGTTCCGCGCCGTAGCGCTCGAAAAAGATGCCATCGGTGCCGCCCCACAGGTAGGTGAAAACGGGCTGCATGCTGAGCACGACGCCGAGATTCGCCGCACGCTCGATCTGCTCGGTGGTCGGAACGTGAAAATGCTCGATGCGATGGCGCCGTGAGCGGCCCTGCGCGATTCCCTCCGCGTTTTCGAACGCATCGAGCAGCTGGTCGATCGCGGCGTCGCCCATCGCGTGTACGCCCACTTGCAACCCCGCAGCGCAGGCTTCGCTCACCAGGGTATTAATGTCGTCCTGCGCATGCAGCAGAACGCCATGATTCGAGCAGCAGTCGGCATAACCGCTGTGCAGCGCGGCACCGAAAGTATTCGGCATGCCGTCGAGACAGGACCGTCCGCAGCCACCGACACCGTGTACCCCGAGCGCCTGCGCGCGCGGGATATCGAAAGTCTCGTAGTACGGCACGATATGAATGGGCAGCGAATCCTTGATTCGCATCATGATGTCTATATCCCGGTCACCGTCCATCTTGCTGCCTTCGAATGCATGAATGGTGGTAATGCCGCGTTCGATGGCACGATCGGCCATGAGACGGATCATCCGTTCGGCGTCGGAGTCCGAAATGAAGCCGAATACCTTTTGCCGCGCCGGAACATGGGCCACGTCGCCCGCATACGCACCGGTCGGATTGCCGGCCGCGTCGACCTCGAGACCCGGCGTTCCCTTCCCGATGCCGATTGCCTCGAACCCCAGCGTGTTTGCGGTACTCGAATGAAACGAATCCGAAGACATCCAGATCTTGTGCCTCGTCGACGCACGATCGAGATCGGCCATGCCCGGGTGACGCTTTTCGCGAAGTTTGTCGGGGTCATAGCCCGAGGCGCGAACCCACTCGCCCTCGGGTGTTTCAAGCGCGCGTTTGGCAACCTTGTCGACAATCTCGTCTATGGATTCGGCGCCCAGCAGATCCACCGCTTCGCTGACCAGCCCGCCGAACATCACATGGGAATGCGCGTCGACGAATCCCGGCAAAACGGTCTGCCCCCCGGCGTCGATTACCACGGCGCCGTCATGCTTTAGCGCCGCCACGTCGGCGTTGGTGCCGACGGCGGCAATGAGCCCATTGCGGACCAGAACGGCCTCCGCGATCGTATTGTTGGCGTCCAGCGTAAGGACGTTTGCGTTGATGATCAACGTTTCCTGCTGTTCGTTCACTGACACGGAGTCCTCCAATCGGAAATCGTCTCTATTAAGCGTACTAATTAATTCATACGTCAGTAAGATCAACTGGCCTTTTCGAAAACCGCTGCTGTTCCCGGTGCCGGAGAAAACGAAAAGTCGCCTTTCTCGAGTACCTTCTCCCGTCCGCCATGCTGGATCAGCAATGCTTTCTGCGCCGCCTTTGCTTTTGCATCGACGGCTTCGGGATCGCAGTACGTTCTGAGCTTCTTTTCGAACGCGATCAGGCGTTCGCGCTGCTCAGGCAGCGCGGCAAGGTCGTGCTTCTCTTCCGGATCGGACGTCAGATCGAAAAGCTGCGCGGGATAACCGACGTAATAGATGTATTTGTATTGATCGTCCCGCAGCATATAGGCAGCCGTTTTAGAGCCCATGCCGTGGAATTCGGCGAATGCGGTTCTGCCGTTCTCCATCTTCCACACGTCGAATAGCGACTGCCCCGGCAGATCCGCTTCGGACGGCAAACGCTCCACGCCAGTGGCTTCGAGAAACGTAGGATAAAGATCGACGTGCGAAACGGGTGTCGTGCAGACGTGGCCGACGCCAAAGCCTGCGCCGGCAATAATCAATGGCACGCCCGCCGATTCTTCGTACATCGTGGTTTTACCCCACAAACCTCGGGCGCCGAGGTTTTCGCCATGATCGCTCGTATAGACGATGCGGGTCTGGTCGGCCAGTCCGCAACGCTCGAGGCATGACATGACCTGGCCGATCTGCTCGTCCAGAAACGAGCAGAGTCCCAGATATCCGGCCAGCCCCGCCCTCACCTTTTCTGGCGAGTCGAAATAATCGTCGTAGGGAAGACTGTGTGCGTAATCCCGCAGATAAGGATGATTCGGGCGCTCGGACTCGCCGTAAAGCTTCGGCCACGGCAGATCGGGGTTGTTGTAGAAGCGGAAAAAATGTTCGGGGGGCGCGGTCAGCGGGAAATGCGGGGCGACGAACGAGACGAAAAGCACCCACGGCTTCGTCGAGGCTTCCGCCGACTTGTTCTTCAGCCAGGCTTGGGCCCGCGCCGCAATGTCCCGGTCGTATGCGGTATAGGACGACTCCCCCGGTCCCGCGCTCATCGCCATCTGGGCGACGCCCCCGCGTACGGGCAATTCGTCGCGAATCAGATCGCCCAGATCGCCGACGCCATCCACGACATGCATCGGGACGATCTCCTCGGTGAAGCCGTTGTCGTCGTCGCTGGAGCGGAAGTGCAATTTCCCGATCGCGGTCACGTCGGACCCGCTATCGCGAATCCGCCTGTGCCAACTCATCGCCGAACCGTCGAACGGCTGCGCATTGTCCCAGTTGCCGAGATCCTGCACGTATCGCCCGGTGGCCAGGACGGCACGGGCCGGCACGCAGGCCGGCGAATTGCAATACGCGGCGGAGAAACGGGTGCCGCGCGCCGCCAATGCGTCCAGATGCGGCGTCACGGCAATGGACGAACCGCTGCAGCCCATGATCTTCGGGTTATGTTCGTCGGAGATGAATACCAACAGGTTCTGGCTAGCGGTCATGGCTCTTCCTCGGAGTTTCCTCTCGCCGCGAGGCTGCCGGATAAAGCATGGGCAACAAAACCCATGGCAGCGGATATTTCGGTGGCGGCCTTCTGCGACTCAATCGCAAGCATCTCTAACCGTTCAGGCGACAGACGGGAAATCGGTGCCGCCGCGCCGAAGGTTGCAATGACGCGTCCCTGCTTGTTGAAGATCGGTGCCGCGCCCCCGCCGGTGTCGGGCTTCCAGCTCCCCACGGAAATGGCATAGCCGCGAGCCCGAATCCGTCCGAGTTCGGCGAGCAGTTTCGCTTTGTCGACGATCGAGTCCGGCGCGGTTCCTTCCAGGTGTTCGGGAAGAATCGCCTGAAGCTCGTGGTCGTGCAAATTCGCCAGCATGGCGAGACCGCTAACAGTGCAATTCGCCGGGGCACTCGCGCCGACGGGCATATGTACCCGGATCGTCTGCGTCGGCTCGACCGTGTGAATCGTCACCATCGAAAAACCGGTTAACACCGAGAGGTAAGTACTTTCGTTGGTGCTGGCCGTCACCCTTTCCATGAGTGGTGTAGCGATTGTCAGCAATTGCTTCTGCGGCATGCTGGCCCCCAATTCGAACAGACGGGGGCCGATTTCGAAATTGCCGCTCTCGTTCTTGAGAACGTAACCACGGCTTTCGAGGGTTGCGAGTATGCGGAAAACGCCGGATTTGGAGAACTCCAGATCGCGCGCAATAGCGGACAAGGAAGAACCGGAGCGCGGACGCGCGACCGCTTCCAATACGTCCAGCGCATTCAGCAGATAGGCGAGTTGTTTCACTGTAGAGAACGATGTGCTTGTCTGGAGAACAAATTGTCCCACCGATATTTTTCGCAATGGATCGGGACAAACCCTTCACGGATACCCAGGACAAACCCTTCATCGGGCAGGCGGCGCGGAATCCGCCGGGCTCGGCGGCACCGGCAAACGGCACGGCGTTGTTCTGGTGTCGCGGCATGTTGCTGCATCAGGCCGCCAGGCGTCGGCAACTCTTTAAGGATGACGATTCAATTTGCTGACGGAGTCGCAAGACATCCGGCACAAGAACATCGCCATGCTTGTTGCCACACAGTTCGGCGATACACGGCCGTTCGAACCCACCCCGAACGCCGTCAACGGCGGTGCAGAAGAATTGGAGAAATCGGTGGGAACGACAAATGGCGCGCTCGAGATCGACGAGTGCCGGTAAATCGGCAACGACAACGCGAGAAGGCGAGAAGACGAAAAAGCAAGAAAGGATCGCTTTTGCACTGCATCGATCGACTGACGAAACTAACGAAACTGGCGAATGCGCAAACGGGCACCGCGCCCCTCAAACCGTCCCCAACGGCTTCAGCACATTGCGCAGCATCGCGATGGTCAGCGGACGCGAGAACCAGAACCCCTGTGCTTCATCGCACCCGAGCGCTTCGAGTTGCGCGGCCTGGTCGGCCGTTTCGACGCCCTCGGCGGTCACGCGCAGCTTGAGCGCATGTGCCATCGCGATGATCGCGCCGACGAGCGCCGCGCTTTGCGGATCGGTGCTCATGCCGAGCACGAACGAGCGGTCGATCTTGATACGGTTGAGCGGAAAACGCGTCAGATAGGCGAGGCTCGAATAGCCGGTGCCGAAGTCGTCCACCGCGACCTCGACGCCCAGTTCGCGCAGCGCATGCAGCGTCTGCAAGGCCTGATCGGTATCGCCGAGCAGCACGCCCTCGGTGATTTCGACTTCGAGACAGGACGAATCGAGCGCCGCGTCTTCGAGCGCCTCGCGAATCGTGTTGAACAGATTCTGCCGCTGGAACTGCTGCGGCGACACGTTCACCGCAAAACGCGGCAACGTGCCGGTCTGCCGTAGCAGAAGACCGGCGTCGCGGCACGCGGTGCGAATCACCCATTCGCCGATGCGCTCGATCAGCCCCGCCTCTTCCGCGACCGGCACGAACTCGACCGGGCTGATCAGGCCGCGCTGCGGATGATGCCAGCGCAGCAGCGTCTCGACCTGCGCGATGCGGCCCGTCGCGAGCGTCACCTGCGGCTGGTACACGAGGTGCAGTTGCTGACGCTCGAGCGCGTCGCGCAGCATCGTCTCGAGTTCGAAGCGACGCGCGGCCTGCCCTTCGAGCGCGGTCGAAAAACGCCGCACGGCGTTGCGGCTCACCGCCGATGCCGCCGACAACGCCACGCCGGCGCGGCGCATCAGCGTCGGCGCATCGGCGCCGTCGGCCGGATACGCGGCGATGCCGATGCTCGCGGTGATGTTCAGCGCGGTCCCCGCGTAATCGATCGGTTCGGCGAGGCGGCCGAGCGCTTCGGCAGCGAACGCATCGGCGGCCGCGCCGCTTTCGTTGATGAGCAGCGCGAACTGCGTGCCGCCGACCGACGCGATCGTGCCGTCGTGCGGAAACAGGCCGCGCAGCCGCTCGCCGACGATCTGCAGCACGAGTTCGGCCGCATGCAGACCGAGTGCATCGCGCAGCTTGCGCAGGTGATCGAGTTCGGCGATCAGCACGGTAAAACCATGACCGTTGCGCTTGCAACGTGCGATCGTCAGTTCGAGCCGTTCGATGAACAGCGTCTGATTCGGCAGACGGGTCACGCCATCGTGATGCGCGACGTACCAGAGACGCGCCTCGGATTGCGCATAGCGCGTCATGTCGACCGCAATGCCGACGTAGCGCTCCGGCGCACCATTCGACGCATCGGCTTGAGCTGCGCTCAGGGGCGCGAGGGCGAACGCGACGCGAACCCGCGAGCCATTGCGCCGCAGATAAGTCCACTCGCCTTCGTAGCGCGAACGGAGCGCCGCGAGCTGCGGCCATTCCGCGCGGCGCTTCAGCAGTTCGGCCGGATCGTGCAGCGACTCGAGCGAGCGCCAGCCGATCAGTTCCTGCGCCGTGTAGCCGGTCAGTTTCTCGAAGACGGCGTTGACGGTCTCGAAGACGCCGTCCGCTGTGCAGATGAACATGCCATACGGCGCGCACGCCAAGGCAGCGTCGCGCGTGCGCGCTTCGACGTTGATGGGGTCGTGCATTGCGCCGGCCTTATGGTCCCGAGTCCTCAAGACGATTGAATGTATGCGTTACGCGCGGGGCGCAAACGGTCATGCCGGCGCGTCCTGCTCCACGCCGCGCGCGGCAACCATGCGCATGATAGCGGCTTTCGCATGCGATCCGGCGGACCGGCGCGGCGAAAAACACCGCTGGCGAAGACCGGAATGAAATAAACACCGGTAGCGTCGGGTAGCCGATGACCGTGGTTTAAAACGGAAGCCGGGCGAATGCCGGCGGATACGTCGGCGCGGTGCGGGCCGTTGCGCTTCGCCGTGTCGGGCCGTATTGCGCCGCATTGGCGCACCTGTCATACACATTCATGCGGATAAATGAAACGCCTGCGGCGGGAACCCTCGCGGCAAATGCCGGCGCACCTCGAATTGCAGGCGGGAAAAAACGTGCAAAAACTACACGCCGCGCGGCAGCGCCGCTTCGATGAACGCCGCGCACAGCGCTTCCATGCCCTTCGCGTCCTCTTCGTCGAAGCGCGCGACGAGCGGGCTATCCACGTCCCACACGCCGATCAGCGTGCCGTCGGGTGCGACGAGCGGCACGACGATTTCCGATTGCGACGCCGAATCGCAAGCGATATGGCCGGGAAACTCGTGCACGTCGCGTACGACCTGAGTCTGCCGGGTTTGCGCGGCCGTGCCGCAGACGCCCTTGCCGAGCGGAATGCGCACGCACGCGGGCTTGCCCTGGAACGGACCGACCACCAGCTCGCGGCCATCGTGAAAGTAGAAACCGGCCCAGTTCAGATCGCTCAGCGAATGAAACACGAACGAGGAAAAATTCGCCGCATTGGCGATCCAGTCGGTTTCGCCGGCGAGCAGCGAGCGCGCCTGCGCGACGAGTTCTTCGTATTGCGCGGCTTTGGGCAGATGCGAGGTGGCGGAAACTTCGAACATGACGGCATCCGTGATGAAAGCGGGAAAGAAAAACGGCAAGGGGTGCAGTGTAAAGCAAGCGGCGTGTTCGAGCGGTGCGCGGCGATGTGGGGCGGGTTGGCGGTGGGACGGTATGGCGGTCGTGCCCGGCAGGCTTATTTTCATCTTTGTCTGATGTCGGATTGCCGTGGCTTTGTGAAGGATTGACGTCGGGTTTGCGTGTCCATCCGGAGTATGCAAACGGGCCGCTGAGAGGCGCTTGTACCGTATCGGCGGCTGACGCTTCGAATTTGATATCTAGCGATATTTGATAAAAATCGCCGTTCTAGCGATGCTTCACTATAACGATGCAACCATGAAAAGTGTCAGTTAAATATCTCCCTGCGATAAAAATATGGACAGTCATGACGCTTCAGTTGAGCTTACTGAATTTATCCGGAAAAAAATCCTATATCCTGAAAGACTTCCTATAAACCCAGAGACCAGCGTGGAAGACCATCTCGGCGTGACCGGAGATGACTCCCCCAAATTCATGGAAGCATTTTTCGACCGGTTCAATGTTGGTCCTGGCGATTTTGATTGCAATAGATATTTCGAAGGGGAAGGAGTATTTGATCCGTTTACGTCAATTGTACGTTTTCTATTTCACAGGATTAAGAAGGAACCGAAGCGAGAGCCGCTCACCGTCGCCATGCTTCAACATGCCATCGAGCTTGGCGTATGGGATAGCGAACGCTTGAAGGAACTGAATAGTCAGCACACTAAAGAGTGGCCCAAAGGCCCGCTATGCGGGCCTCTCTTTACCTGATTGCAACCGAATCAGTTCCATCAAAAAACGTGCCGCGCTCAGGAATCCATCAACGCGCGGCGACGAAAATACCCGCGCATCGTACTGCCCCTGCTCCTTCAGAGCCCCGATGATTACAAGCACCGAAGTCGGGAGCGGTACACCGCGCAGCATTTTCGCTTTCATCCGTATTTGGGCCACGGCCCATATTCACCGCCCCCCCATTCGACTAGCCTTATCTTTTTGGCACTTGGGAGACAAACAGAAAATGCCGTGGTCCTATCAGCAAAGCACCGGAAACCTCTCGTTTAATGGTGAACTCGTCGAACGTGGTTACTCCGGCGCGGCAACCGGTAAAAACAATCCCGCCATGCAGGCGATTTCCAACATCGGCCCCATCCCGCGCGGCAATTACCAGATAAGCTCGCCTCACACGTCCCCCCACACCGGGCCCGGCACGCTCAATCTGTCGCCGCTGCCCGGTACCAATACGTTCGGACGAAGTGCTTTCCGCATTCATGGCGATAACCGGAATCATCCGGGTACGGCGTCCGAGGGCTGCATTATCCTGGGTCCCCAGACTCGTCATCGCATATGGGCGAGCGGCGATCATCGGCTCGAGGTTGTTCAATGAAACGTGCATCCGGTTTCGCTTTCGCATTCACGTTCGCCCTGGCCTGCGCCGCGGCAAACGCAAGCGCCGAAGCAAATCCCTCCGCCCTTGCCAGGCAAATCAACGACCAGGGCGCAAAAGCGGTGGTGAATGGAATGTCTGAATCGGAATGGGACAACGTGCTCACCCATATCGATTCCGGCAGCATGGCGTGGATCGCACTGGTCCCCAAGCTGGCAGAGGGAGCGGACAGCGGCAACGCCGAAGACCTTGGCATCGGATTAGCGTACGCGCTCCCCAAAAGTCCGCGCGCGGTTCTCAAGGCCATCGATCCCGGCAACGGGCCGGTGCTGGGTGTCAATCGCGTTTGCTCCGCGCCGTTTATCGAAGACACCGTTCCGGATATCCCTGCCTATGTCAAACGCGCTAAAGCTGCGCTCGGCAAGGTCCATGACCGTTCGTTGCGAGACGTCAAAAAGGCCTGTCTAGCGGAACTGGCGAGGCTGTAAGCAGCGTGTTACGGCACGAACGCCAAACCACGGTGAACCGGCCCCTTGCCGTCCGCTGGGCGCCCGGCACAATCAGGGCAGCCGTCAGGCAAGGGGCTCGGCAAGCAAAACAGCGAGCCTTGCCCAACAAGACTCAGCGGGTTGCAAGCTCACTCGACGCCGACGATCACGCTCGACGCCTTGAAGATCGCGGTCGCCGGCTTACCGCTCGCGAGCCCGAGGCGCTCGACGCTGTCGTTCGTGATGATCGCGGCAATCTGCGCACCGTCGGCGCTGATCGTCACTTCCGAGTTGACCGCGCCCTTCGTGACCGACGCCACGCTCCCCGCGATGCAGTTGCGTGCCGACACCTGGTGCTTCGCCACGTCGACCATCACGATCACCGACGAAGCCTTCACGAGCGCAAACGCCTTCTTGCCGGCCACCAGTCCAAGCGACTGCGCGCTGCCATGCGTAATGATCGCGACGATCTCGAGACCGTCCCCGGTACGCAAGATCACTTCATCGTTGACGGCGCCGTGCTTGACGCCGGTCACTTCGCCGCTGAACTGGTTGCGTGCGCTGGTTTTCATATCGTGCTCCTTGTCGGTCTGCATGCTTCGCATGGGTATTCGGTGTTGCGGCGCAACGTTGCGAGGCACGGTGTTGATAGATAAGGCGAGTGTAATGGACAACAACGTGGACAACACGAGGCAAAACCCACAGGAAAGCCCCAGGAAGACCCGCGCGAATCGCCGAGCCCGTATCATCGTGCCCTTGGACCCCCTACGCCAGATCTCCATGCCCGTTGCCGTTCCGCCCCGCTCCGCTTTTTCGTGGCGCTGCGCGCGCCGCCTGTGCCGCGCCACTGTGCTCGGCGCCGCCGTCACGACGCTCGTCGCGTGCAGCAATCCGACGCCGCCGCGCGACACGCACGCCTTCGTCGACAACCTCACGCTGTTCCCGCTCGACCACTACGACCAGAACGTCGATCACTGGCTCGATCCGCACAGCCCGGACTACGACCGGCCGTTCTTCAGCGCCGAAGATCAGCAGGCGCACTTTCACGCGCTCTATGCGCGCTATTTCGGCACCGGCGCGAACGCCCCGTCGCCATGGAACGCCGCTTACGTGACGGCGCGCGTCTTTCGCGAGCAGGGCGCCGACATCGTCGCGCTGCAGCAGCGCCGCATCGGTAAATTCGACAACACCGGCAAGCACGGTGCCGCGCTCGGCTATGGTGAGAACTTCCGTCCGCACGACAAGACTTGGATCGATGCGATCGCACGCAACATGAACGTGGAGCAGTTCGCGCAGACGCCTGCCTATCAGCCCGAACGCCGCGCAATCGCCACCGGCAACCTGCTGGTGCGCGAGTTGCCGACCACCGATCCGTCGTTCTACGACCGCCATCTGGCTGGCGAAGGCTATCCGTTCGACAACCTGCAGATTTCAGCGGTGCGGCCGGGCACGCCGCTTTACGTGCTCGGCAGCAGCGTCGACGGCGCGTGGGATTACGTGCAGACGCCCGATGTGCAGGGCTGGGTGCGCAGCGACGGCGTCGCATTCGCCAACGACCGTTTCGTCGACAAATGGCGCGCGGCGGCCGGGAAATCGCTTGGCGCGGTGATCGTGGCGTCGGCGGCGGTGCGCGACAGCCACGGCGTGTTCCGTTTCGACGCGCCGGCGGGAACGTTATTGCCGTTGGTGCCGGCTTCTTCCCCGGCGGCGGCAACGACAGCGAAGGCGCATGGCACGGCCCGTGTCGGCGACGGCTCCGCTACCGGCGACAACGCACATGCAACCGCCAACAAAACCGTCAATGAGCCCACTACCGACGCCGAACGCGAATCGGCAAGCGCAACCACCAACGAATCCGCAAGCAAGGCCGCTACCGTCACATACACACTCCTCGCCCCCGCCCGCGACGTCGATGGCCGCGCGCTGATCCGCACCGCGTCGCTCGACGCCGCGCAGATCGCGCCGATGCCGCTCGCCGCAACGCCACGCCATCTCGCGATGCTGATGAAAGCGCTGATCGGGCGGCCGTACGGCTGGGGCAATAGCGGGCTCTACAACGACTGCTCGTCGGAACTGCAAAGCATTTTCGCGGCGTTCGGCGTATGGCTGCCGCGCCATTCGTCGACGCAGATGAGCGCTGGGCGCATGATCGACCTGTCCGGGTCGACACCCGCCGAGCGGCTCGACTATCTCGCCGGGCACGGCGAACCGCTGCGCACGCTGATCTACATCGGCGGTCACGTGATGCTCTACATCGGCAACACGACGCGCGACGGCGTGACGGTGCCGGTCGTCTATCAGGACGTGTGGGGGCTGCGTCCCGCCGACAACAGCCGGCGCGCGGTGATCGGCGGCTCGGTGATCCTGCCGCTCTACGCGCGCATCCCCGAGGACGCGACCCTGCAATCGCTCGCGGCCACTCCGACGTTCCAGATCAGCATTCTCGGCGCCCCGATGGGCAACGCGGCGCCATCGTCCGCACCGCCGCCGGACGAAGACAATCCGGCGGGTTAGCGGACCGGTTGGCACGCCGGCCATGAGGGCTAAGCGAGGGCGAAAACGGGGGCCACATAGCGCCCCTACACCCCTCAAAAATATTTTTTCCAAAGTGTCGATTCAACGGTCACCGACTCGTCGTAACGTTGAAGACCTGGCTCGCCCAGCCGGTCTTTCCATTGATCGAACCGTTACCCGAAGGAGTCGCCGTCATGACCAGCAGCACCGTCAAAGCCATCCCGGACGGGATGCACTCGCTTACGCCGTACCTGATCTGCGCGAACGCCGCCGAAGCGATCGCGTTCTATACGAAAGCCTTCAACGCCGTCGAGCAGATGCGTCTGCCGGGGCCGAACGGCAAGGTCATGCACGCCATGCTGAAAATCGGCGATTCGATGCTGATGCTGACCGACGAATGGCCCGAGCATCAGGCGTTCGGCCCGAACACGCTGAAGGGCACGCCGGTCACGATCCATCACTACGTCGAGGACGTCGACGCAAGCTTCAAGCAGGCCGTCGACGCGGGCGCGACCGTCACGATGCCCGTCACCGATATGTTCTGGGGCGATCGCTACGGCCAGGTCAAGGACCCGTTCGGGCATAGCTGGTCGCTCGCGACGCACAAGCGCGACCTGAGCGCCGAGGAAATCCAGCAGGCGATGACGACGATGCAGTGCCCGTCGGAAGAGCGGAAATAACCCTCGCCTTGCGGCCACGCCGCGCTCACTCAGTCGCCATCAACGGCCATAAGCGGCCATACAGCGACCACGGACCGGCCGCAAGCCGCCCTCCGCCAGACGAACCATCGAGCGAGCGACCGTCAGGCACGCCCCGCGTGCCTGACGACACACTCGCCGATGCGCCCACGCCCCAACTGACGCCAACCCAACGCTCAACCCGCAGCAATCCCCAAGGAGCAACGTCATGCAGAAAATCGCGCCGTGCCTGTGGTTCGACGGCAATGCGGAAGAAGCCGCGCAGTTCTACATCTCGGTGTTCTCCGAGTCCCGCATCGCCACCACCCTGCACTACACGGATGCCGGCCCCGGGCCGGCGGGCAAGGTCGTGGCCGTCACGTTCGAAATCGAGGGCCAGGAGTTCATGGCCCTGAACGGCGGCCCGCAGTATTCGTTCACGCCGGCGATCTCGCTGTTCGTACATTGCGACTCGCAGGAAGAAGTCGACCGCTACTGGTCGAGGCTGCTCGACGGCGGCGAGCCGTGGGCGTGCGGCTGGCTGCGCGACCGCTTCGGTGTGTCGTGGCAGATCGCGCCCACCGTGCTGCTGAAGATGCTGCTCGACCCGGACCGCGAGAAAGCGAGCCGCGTGATGGCGGCGATGATGAAAATGGTCAAGCTCGATATCGCGCCGCTCGAACAGGCGTATCGCGGCGAGTAGCCCCCGCGCGGCATGGCGCGATGCCGTGTGGCACGGCGCGCCGCCGCGCCCGCATGATCTTTGATAGCATCGGTCTCGCCCCTTTATCCAACTATCAGCGGCGAGACATTCACGGTGCGCGTCAACCATTACGCCTTCTTCTGCTCGCTATTCGTCGCGCGCCTCGCCGATCAGATCCTGCTCTTTCTCGTGCCGCTCGTCGTATTCCAGACGACGCACGACGTCTCGTGGTCGGGTCTCGCGTTTTTCATCGAAACGCTGCCGCGCTATCTCGTGTTCCCGTTTTTCGGCGCGCTCTGCGACCGCTTTGCGCCGCTCAGGCTCATGCGCCTGAGCCAGGCGGTGCGCGCGCTCGCCTGCTTCGGCGGCATCGCCGCCTATGTGCTGTTCGGCGGCATCGGCTGGCTGATCGGGCTGTCGGCCGCGTGCGGCGTGCTGACGAGCCAAGGCCTCGTGGCGCGCGAAGTGATGCTGCCGCAGATTTTCAGCACGCAGCAGATCCAGCGCGTGCTCGCTTATTCGCAACTGGCCGACCAGCTAGGCTTCGTGCTCGGGCCGATGCTGGCCGCGCTGCTGCTCGGCCTGTGGCACTGGGAAAGCGTGGTCGCCGCGACCGGCGTGCTGTTTCTCGCCGCCGACGCCGCCCTGTTCCTGTGGCAGCGCCTGAGCGGCTTTCGCGCGCCCGCGCTCGCGCGTGCGCCGGCCGGCCACTGGACGCAGCCGCTGCGCATCGCGCTGCATCATGTCTGGACGCTGCCGGGCCTGAAGAAGGTCATCATGCTCGCGGCGGCGGAAAACCTCGTGATCGGCGTGACGCTCGCGACCTCGGCGGCGATGGTGACGGGCCTGCATGCGCAATCGAGCCGCGACTACGCGGGGCTGCAAACGGCCGGCGCGATCGCCACGGTGCTGGTGCTGCTGACGGTCGCGCGCGCCGGCTGGCCCGCGCGCGTGCTCGGCCTCGTCGCCTTCGTGACGATCTGCGCGGGCGGCGTGATCGCGGGCGCGAGCGCGGCGCCGTGGGGTTATGCGCTCGGCTTTCTGCTGATCGTCGGCTTCGACAAGATGTTCAACGTCTACATCCGCAGCGCGCGTCTGCAGATCATTCCGCCCGAGGACTACGGCAAGACGATCGGCGTGGCGATCCTGCTGAACAACATGACGCAGCCGCTCGCCGGCCTGCTCGTGAGCGTGTTCTCCGCGCGTACGCAAACCGGGCCGCTGATCGTCGCGCTCTCTCTGACGATGGGCGGCATCGGCGCGGCGGTTTCGCTCGGCGCGGCGCTGCTGCGGCGCAGGCGCGCGTTGCTGATCGAGGAATGACGGGACGGGCGAGGTGGCCTTGAACGCATCGCCCGCATCCCGAAGACGGACCCCGCGCAAAGTTACCCACAGATTTTGTTGGCAAATCTGTGGGTAACTTTCCGGAAAGATCCGCAAGCTGTTGATGCGGCAATCGTTTTTCCGCAGACGCTGATTTGGGCAGGGGCTGCGCGGGGCTTTATGTGCGCCGTGTCTGCGCTTTGCCCGCTCGTTGTCCGCTTTTTGTCCGCGTATGAGCCACACTGGGCTCACACCCAGGCCACACCCAGGCCGCCGCACTCAACTCAGGCGAGCCCACGCATGGCCCCGCGTTTCGCTCAAGCCGCCACAGCCCGCGGCAAGCCCAGCGCCTCATCCCCCGGCTCCCCGCCGAGCGCGTCGACGAGATCGCCCAGCATGCGGTCGAGTTCGGCCGTCATCAGCGCGACGTCGGAATCGAAGCGCTCGTCGTCGTCCTGCGCGGTCGGATCGCTCGCTTCCTTGAGCACGTCGAGCGGCGCGACACGCTTGATCGCGAGCGACGGCGTCAGCACGAACGACACGCGATCGTTCCACGTCATCGCGAGCCGCATGCATTGCTTGCCCGCTTCGATGTGGCGGCGCATGTCCTCGGCGTCGAGCGTGTGGCCGACGTAGCGCACCGTCGCATTGCCTTCGGTCGGCGAGCGCAGCTCGGTGTCCTGGTCGAGCGTGAAGCCGGCCGGGCCGTCGCCGTCGCCGTCGAGCAGCCAGCCCGTCATCGCCGCCACCGGCGACTGCGCGACGCGCACCGTGGCAAGCGGCAGCTGATCGATCGACTTCACGAGCAGCCCGCGCACTTCATCGGCCACCGCCTGCGAAGCCGCGTCGATCACGAGCCAGCCGTTCTTGCAGTCGATCCACACGCGCGTGTCGCGGCGGATGCTGAACGCGCGCGGCAGCAGTTCGTCGGTGACCTGCTCCTTGAGTTCGCGCATCTGCTTGCGGCCGGGCTTGAAGCCCTGCTGTTCCTCGAGTTCGAGCGCGCGCTCGCGCGTCACCTGGGTGACGACCGAGGCCGGCAGCAGCTTCTTTTCGGCACGAAACGTCAGCAGCATCTGGCCGTTGAGCGCGTAGACGAGCGAGTCGCCCTCGCGCGGCGGCGCCCAGCCCTGGTTTTGCGTCTCGAGACCGCCGCCCGGCGCGAACGCGTACGGCGCGAGCCATTTCTGCATCTGTTCGGGGGTGGCGGACCACGGAGCGGGAAGACGGTGCAACTGAAGGTTTTTGAACCACATGGGCGAAGTCGAATCCGGGCAAAGCGCGCCATTTTATCTGACGGAAGCGCACGGGGCGCTCGCGTCGTCATGGTTTTGCCGTAGCCGCCCGCACGCGCGTTTTGGCGGCAAATCACCTAGACTTTCTGACAGGAAGATCAAGACGGAGGCGGCCATGGCCGATGACACCGCAGCCTGGCAGACGGTGGCCTACGAAGGCTTCGAAATACACGTCTCGCCCGTTCCGACGAGTCCGCCCGACCCGGCCCATGCGCAGGACGCGCGAGAGAGCCGCTACACGTATCTCGGTTACGTCTGCCATCCCGGCGCCGATCCGCATATCCCCGGCCACTCGGTGCCGTTTCATGCGGACGGAGAAGAAAGTTTCGCGAGCCAGGACGAAGCGCTCTACGAAGCGGTGCACGTGGGACGCAGTATCGTCGACGGCACGCATCCTGATCTGACAGTGCTGCCGCTCGTGACCGGCGGCGTTTGATGCGCGGTGATGCGCGGGTGCGAGGCGCTGCATGCGGCGTGTGACGTCCATATGCAGCGTCTGCATTCCATGTTGCAGCGCCTGCGTGCGGCGCAGTTGCGTACAGCTTAAGGCTGGCGCTGTCGTGCTAACGCGCCAGTTCGGGACCCGTATTACCGCGCGCCTCGTGCCGCAGCGCCGCACTGAGTCGCATGTAGTCGCGCATTCGCCCTTCGCGCCCGCCAGCCTCACCACCCCGCCCTTCCAGCCCCTAACCGAACGCCCGCTTGATGCGCGACTTCAGCAGCGCGCGCCGCAGACGCCCCGTGCGCTCAGGCTCGCTGACCGCCAGGCCGCCCTCGACCGCGCTGCCGCGACGCAGGTAGTAGCGGTCGAACGTCGCCTGCGTCATGCCCCACTTGTTGAGAAACTGCCGGCGCCCGTCGTTCTTGACGATCTTGCCGGTGCTTTTCTGCTGGAAGTGATAGACGAGGCTGTCGCCGACGCCGAGAAACACGCGGCACCCGGCATCCCAGAGTTTCATCGAGAAGTCGTTGTCGCTGCTCATGCCGGGGCTCAGCTCGCTGCTGTAGCCGCCGAGCTTGTGCCACCAGTCGCGATGCACGAGCGTGGGCGGCCACGTCGCGCCGCGCCAGTCGGCCCGCGCGAGCCGCGGCGCGGCGGCGACCAGCTCGTCGGCGCGGAACGTCTCGACGTCGCGGCCGAAGTTCTGCACGACCACGCAGGGATTGCCGGAATCGACCGGCTCGATCATCGTGCCCGACAGCATGAAGAGGTGATCGGCCGGCATCTGCGCGAGGCGCCGCGCGAGCGCGTCGTCCCAGCCGGGGCAGCAGTACATGTCGTCGTTCATGTAGACGACGTAGTCCGCGCGCGCGCGCGCCGCCGCGATGTTGACGGCATGGCAGATGCCGATATTGCCCGGCGACGCTGTGTGCTCGATGCCCTCGTCGCGCACCCAGGCGAGCGTGCCGTCCGAGCCGTCGTTCACGTGCACGATGATCTGGTGCGCGTGCGTCGAGTGACGCCGCAGGCTCTCGATCACGAGGCGCAGATACGGCAGGTTGTTCCAGGTCGGGATGATGATTGAGAACATCGATTCGGTCCGTTGAGCGGGGCTTGGGCGCGGCATGCGCCGCGCGCCGGCCATGAGTTTCGCGCGATTGTACCGCCGTCGCCCGCGCATGGGCGCGAGGCGGCGGCTGCCTTACCGCGTTCGGCAGCAAGCATTTTGCAAGGAGACGCATGGTTATAATCCGGATCGCTCTACCGTCTTGCAACGACTCGAAGGGTCCGGCGTCCCCGCAATTTCACCACCGGAACGGTAGTGTTCATTCATATCGTAGGCCTATGATTTTTGCTCCCAGTCTGGTCTGTCTCACTACGGCCCTGCTGTTTTTCGCCCCCGCGGTCAATCTGATGTGGCGCGGCGGCACCGGCTACTGCTTTTTCGTCATCGTCGCGCTCGCGCTGGGCGCGGCCGTCGTCAACCGGCGCATGCCGGGCTATTTCTCCGCGCTGCGCACTTACCGCTGGTTCACCGTCGGGATGCTCGCGCTCGTCGTCGCGATCGGCGCGCAGCAGCTCGTGCTCGGCTACTGGCTGCCCCGGCAGTTCGACGCGCTGTCGCGCTTCGTGCTCGCGCTGCCGGTGTTCCTGCTGCTGCGGCAATTGCCGTCGCGCAATCTGCGCATGATCGGCTGGGGCTGCGCGGCCGGCGCGCTCGCGGTCGGCCTGTGGGCGTTCCTCGACCAGCCGCCGGGCGGCTGGACCGATGCGAACCGGCTCAACAACTCCTACACGAACGCGATTCCGTTCGGCGACACCGCGCTGCTGCTCGGCTTCCTGTCGGTGTTTACGCTCGGCTGGGACAACCCGCGCGACTGGCGCATGCTGCTGCCGCGCCTCGCGGCGCTCGTCGGCGGCGGCTATGCGTCGTATCTGTCGGGCACGCGCGGCGGCTGGCTCGCGGTGCCGGTGTTCGTCGTGCTGCTCGGCATCCAGTACCGGTGGTTCGCGCAAAAAAAGCGTCTCGTGATCGTGACGCTCGCGATCGTGCTCGCGGCGGGCGCGCTGCTCTCGACCGGGCGGATTCACAAGCGCCTCGCCGAAGTGCCGAACGACGTGTCGATGATGCACAAGGGCGATGACGACACGGCCACCGGCTTGCGCCTGCAACTGTGGAACGCATCGCGGATGATCTTCGAGCGGCATCCGCTCTATGGCATCGGCAAGGGACATCTGGTCGATGAGCTCGGCGCGATGGCCAAGCGCGGCCAGGTGAAGGCCGAGATCGTCAACGAGCGCGCGCACAGCGACTTTTTCTCGACGCTCGCCGAAATGGGCGCGATCGGCGTGATCGCGCTGCTGCTGTTCTATCACGGCATGGCGGTGTATTTCTGGCGGCACCGGCACATGGCCGATCCGGTGATCCGCGCGGCCTCGTACACAGGTCTCGCGGTCGCGACGAGCACCGTGATCTTCGGGCTCACGATCGACGTGCTCGTGCCGATCATGGTGACGGTGCTGCTCGCACTGCTCGTCGCGACGCTGCTGGCGATGATCGACGCGAGAAAGCGGGAGCTGGCGGAAGTTGCGCGCACGACCACGGGCGCGCGACCGGGCTAAGGCGCCCGGCACGGCTCGGCGCAGGGCTGGGCTCATGCTTGAGCCCGTGATTGAGCCCATGCTTGAACCCTCTCATCAGCGTGTGAACAGTTCGTAAAGCGCCGCGACATGCGCATCGACGCCCGGGTCGTAGACGAGACTCGCGCGCGGCTCCGCGATCCGCGCATTGCCGCGCTTCACGCGCTCCACCGCCTCGCCGATCGCGCGCTCGAAGCTACCCGCCTCTTGCCGCGAAAACTCGATCTTCGCCGCGCCGGTCACGGTCTCGGCCGAGCCGACGTTATCCGCGATCACGAGCGGCGTGCCGCACATCACCGACTCGACGCCGACGAGGCCGAACGGCTCGTACGCCGACGCCACGACCGTAAAATCGGCGGCCGCGAACAGCTTGCCGATCTCCTTGCTGTAGCCCGCGTAGCGGATCGTGTCGCCGGTCTTCGGCACCGGCCGGCCGACGACCACGAGGCACACCGGCAGCGTCGTGCGCTCGAAAAACGCTTCGAGCAGCGGGTAGCCTTTGCGCTCATGACTCGTCGACGAGAACAGGAAAATCACGCGGTCCTCGGGCAGCTCGAACTGGCGGCGCACGGCGGCGCGCTCGGCCGCGTCGAGCGGCTTGAAGCGCGCGGTATCGACCGGCGGATAGAGCACGTCGATACGCTCCGCCGGCACGTCATAGAAACGCTGCAACTCGCGGCTCATCAATTGCGAATGCGCGACGATCGAGCGCGCGCGCGTGTAGACGCGCCGCTCCAGTTCGATCTGCCATGTGTCGCTGCGGCGCGGCGCGCGGCCTGCGGCTTCGAGCGAACCCGGATGCGTGCCGCCGCACAGCGCGACGTCGGCATGCGTCGAGTGATTGATCGAGAACACGCAGGCGGGACGATGGCGCTTCAGGCGCTGCTTCAGGCGCCAGTCGAACGCGAGGTTACGCAGCTTGCGCGGCGCCCAGCGCACGTCGAGCGGCTGCGCGTCGATCCACGCCGCCTCGGGCAGCGCGCGGTCGATCTCGCGGGCGAACAGCGTCGGGCGCAGACCGAGCCGATGCAGACCGGCGATCACGTCGCGCGTGTAGCGCTCGGCGCCGCCGCTGTTCTTGAGCGCCTGGGCGGTCAGTGCGATGTCAGTGAGGGGCAGGCGGTGCGCGTCGCGGGACGGCTCTCGGGTTGACTCAGGCAAGGCTCGGGTCTCGGTGAGGCGCACGCTCACAGCAAGCCGCGCGCGGAGTTTCGGGGCAGCGGCAATTGTAAAGGATGGGTTTCGGGAGACTCATGTCGGGCGGCCTGCCGGGGCTCGGGCGGAAATCGGGTGCGGACCCGCTCAGGTTCGCGGCCACCATGCCGCAAGCCGCCCGCGTCGCGCGGCATGGCCGCCAACGGCTAGAATCTAGGCCAATCGCTTCCGCTTCGACTCCATGACCGACAGCCTGCCGCCCGCCTCGTTTTCCCTGTCTGATCCGCCGGACCCGTCCGACGCGCCCGCGCGGTTCGCGGCGTCGGGCATGGGTGCGTCAGATGGACCCGATGCGCCTGATACGCCCGACGTGCCCTCCGCGTCGGGTGCGTCCAACGCCGGCGTCCCGACCGGCGGGCCCGCCGGGGCAGATGAATCCGGCATGTCCGCCACATCCGCCTCCAACACCGCGCGCCCGCTCGTCTCGATGCTCGTGATCGCCTACAACCAGGCGCAGCAGATCGGCGATGCCGTGCGCAGCGCGCTCGCGCAGACCTACGAGCCGCTCGAAATCATCGTGTCCGACGATGCGTCCAGCGACGCCACCTTCACCGCGATCGAAGCGGCGCTCGCCGGCTACGCCGGACCGCATCGCGTGATCGCCCGGCGCAACACGGTCAACCAGGGCATCAGCGCGCACCTGTCGCAGCTCGCCCTGATGGCGCACGGCGAGCTGCTGTTCGTCGCGGCGGGCGACGACATGTCCGCGCCCGAGCGCTGCGAGCGCGTGGTCGACTGCTGGCTCGCCCACGAGCGCCGCCCCGACCTGATCGCCACCGATCTCGCCGACATGGCCGAAGCGGGCCACGTGCACGAGCGCGTGAGCCCGGACGAACTCGACCGCTATCGCAGCTTCGACGACTGGCTCGCCGGCCGCCCGTGGCTGATCGGCGCGGCGCACACGTGGTCGCGGCGGCTCTTCGAGCGCTTCGGGCCGATGCTGCCGGGCGCCGCGGCCGAAGACCAGATCATGGTGCTGCGCGCGATCCTCTCGGGTGGCGCGATCAGCCTGCGCGAGCCGCTCGTGCGCTACCGGCGCGGCGGGCTGTCGCGCAAACGCCGCTACCGGTCGGTCGATGAACTGATCGCGCGGATGCGCCAGAGCAATCGTTATGGCCTCGCCGAACTCGCGCAGTTGCAGCGCGACGCGGACGTCGCCGGCCTCGGCGAGCGCATGCGCGCCGCGATGGCGCCGAAGCTCGCGCGCGAACGGTTCATCGCGGCGATGTTCGAGGCGCGAAGCTTCGGCGAGCGTGTCGCGCTGCTGACACGCGGCGCCGGCGTGAAGCTCGGGCTGCGTATCCGTATGTTTCTGTATGCGAGCTGCCCAGCGGTGTATGCGCCGGGGATCTGGCTCAAGCGCGTCGTGCGTGGGAAGCGAGGCTGAATAGCAAGGCTGAACAGCGAGGCCGCGCCATAGCGCCGAGGCCGAACGCCGCTCGATTCCCGGCGGCAGCATCTCGGCGCCGATGCCCGGCACGCTGCGCCGCAAGCGCCTCAGCATCTTCGCCGTGCGGATCAAGGTCCCGCTGGCGCGGCGGTTCATCACGAATGCGACCAGCGCCACGCGACGCGAACACGCGCGCCGGCGCGCGCCGCTCAAACACCCTGGATCAGGCCGCGCTCTGCTGGAACTGGATGCGATGCAGATGCGCGTACAACCCGTCCTGCGCCAGCAGTTCGCGGTGGCTGCCGCGCTCGACGATCCGCCCCGCTTCCATCACGAGGATGCGGTCGGCGCGCTCGATCGTCGAAAGACGGTGCGCGATCACGAGCGTCGTGCGGCCCTTCATCAGCGTTTCGAGCGCCGCCTGCACGTGGCGTTCGGATTCGGAATCGAGCGCCGAGGTCGCCTCGTCGAGAATCAGGATCGGCGCGTCCTTGTAGATCGCGCGCGCAATCGCAAGACGCTGGCGCTGGCCGCCCGAGAGCATCATGCCGTTGTCGCCGACCAGCGTTTCGATACCTTGCGGCATCGACTGCACGGTGTCCCACAGGTTGGCCGCGCGCAGCGCCGCCTTGACCTTGTCGGCGTCGACCTCCTGACCGTAGGCGACGTTGTGCGCGATCGTGTCGTTGAACAGCACGACGTCCTGGCTCACCATCGCGATCTGGCTGCGCAGCGCGTGCAGATCGTAGTCGGGCAGCGCGACGCCATCGACCAGAATCGCGCCGCCGGTCGGATCGAAAAAGCGCGGCAGCAGGTTCACGAGCGTGGTCTTGCCGCTGCCCGACGGCCCCGCGAGCGCGACCATCTCTCCCGGCGCGACTTTGAACGAGACCTGGTCGAGCGTGTGGCGGCTATGCGTGGCGTTCGCGCCGTACGAGAACGACACGTCGCGGAATTCGACCTCGCCGCGCGCGCGCTCGAGCGGCTGGCCGCCGCCTTCCGGCTCGGCCGGCTCGTCGATCAGGCCGAAGATCAGCTCGGCTGCGGTCATGCCGCGCTGCAACGGCTGGTTCACGTCCATCAGATGCTTGAGCGGCGAGATGATCAGCAGCATCGACGTGACGAACGCGACGAAGCCGCCGACCGTGGTCTGATCCGACGACGACTGCACCACCGCGATCGTAATCACGACCGCGAGCGCGATCGAGGCGAGGAACTGCGTCAACGGCTGCGCGAGGCCGCCCGAGGCGGTCATGCGCATGGCGTAGCCGCGCAGGCGCTTGCTCATCGCCGTGAAGCGGTCTGTCTCGTATTGCTCGCCATTATGCACCTTGACGACCTTGTAGCCGCCCACGGTCTCCTCGACGATATACGACAGCTCGTTGGTGAGCAGCTGATGCTCGCGGTTCAGACGCCGCAGCCGGCGATTGATCTTGCCGACCAGCCAGCCGATGCCCGGCAGCAGCACCGCGACAATCAGCGTCAGGCGCCAGTTCAGATAGAACAGATAGCCGAGCAGGAAGATCACAGTCAGCGAATCGCGCACGAGCGTGACCATCACACTCAGCAGCACGTTGAGAATCTGGTTGACCTCGAAGACGATCGCGTTGATGACGGTGCTCGCGGTTTCGCGCTGGAAGAAAGCGACGCTCGTATGGATCATGCGGTCGAACATCTTCAGGCGCAGTTCGAGCAGGATCTTGTTCGACACGTAGGCGAGCAGATAGCCCGATGCATATTGCGAGACGCCGCGGATCAGCGCAAGGCCGATCACGGCGACCGGCACGAGCCACTTGGTCTTGTCGATGGCATGGGAGCCGAAGCCTTTGTCGAGCAGCGGCTTGAGCAGCGCCGGAATGGCGGCGTCGGTGCCGGCGCTCACCGCCATCGCGACAATCGCGCCAACCACGACCCACAGCAGCGGCTTGATGAACGGCCACAGGCGGCGCATGACGACGGCCGGCGACGACGCATCGCCTGAACCCATGGGTTTGCTTAACGTTGGCTTCGCGCTCAAGGAATCCTCTGGAAATGCGGAACAGCGAACACGCGGCACAGGGCGTTGCCGCCGCGCGAAATATTAAAAGAGAGCATTGTAATCGCTCGCAGATGATGGCCGGTGCACCGCGCGCGACCGGATGCACGCAAGGGTTGACGGGCCGGTGCGCTGGTGTGGGGCCGGATGGGCTGTGTATACTCCTCGCTGCCCGTTGCTCCTCGTTGCTCCTCGTTGCCCGTCGGCGGGCTCGC
Organism: Paraburkholderia sp. Cy-641; assembly: GCF_011752945.1. Classification (NCBI taxonomy): domain Bacteria; kingdom Pseudomonadati; phylum Pseudomonadota; class Betaproteobacteria; order Burkholderiales; family Burkholderiaceae; genus Paraburkholderia; species Paraburkholderia sp. Cy-641. The sequence goes on along the minus strand of NZ_VWWM01000016.1, from coordinate 16,705 downwards.
GGATTCGCCCGAGGCTGTGTATCGTGCGCTGCCTCTCCGGCTCGGGTTCGGGCTCGCTCGATCCGGCAAGCACGGCCGTGCGCCGATACGGGTATGGATACGCGAACGCAACCGGCCCGCATGCGTAGCCCGCTCCGTCATGTCGTCCCTCACGAACTCAGGTATGCAAGAAACCACCCTCGGCGTCGCCATCATCACCCGGAACGCGGCGGCGCGGCTGGCCGAATGCCTGCGGGCGCTGGCCTTCGCCGACCAGATCGTCGTGATCGACGGCGGCAGCACCGACGGCACGGCCGGGATCGCCCGCGCGCACGGCGCCCGCGTAATCGAACAGACGGACTGGCCCGGCTTCGGCCCGCAGAAAAACCGCGCGGTGGATGCGCTCGCGACAGACTGGGTCCTGTCGATCGATGCCGACGAAATCGTCACGCCGGAGCTGGCCGCGTCGATTCGCGCGGCGCTCGCGGCACCCACGGCCGACGTCTATGCGGTGGACCGCCTGTCGAGCTTCTGCGGCCACTGGGTTCACCACAGCGGCTGGTATCCGGACTGGATTCCGCGCCTCTTCAAACGCGGCCGCGCGCGCTTCTCCGACGACCTCGTCCACGAGCGCCTCGTGTTCGACACGCCCGCGCAACGCCTCACCGGCAAGCTCATGCACTACTCGTACGAGGACTACGAGAGCGTGCTGCGCAAGCTCGACGCCTATTCGACGGCCGGTGCGCGACAGCGTTATGCAGCGGAACAGCGCGGCAGCTTCGGCAAGGCGCTCGGACGCGGCTTGTGGGCGTTCGTGCGGACCTACCTGCTGCGGCGCGGTTTTCTGGACGGCCGCGCGGGCTTCATGATCGCCCTGTTCAATGCCGAAACGGTGTACTACCGGTTTCTGAAGCTCGCGCACCTGGAGAAAACGGGCGGACGCTAGGCGGCGATAAAAAAGGCGGCCGTTGGATGACGGACCGCCTTTGGCCTTTGTGCCGATTCTGCGCGACGATGGCGGCTGCTTTTGTTTTTTGCATTTGCTTGCCGCTGCGTTTCGCTATCTGCCGCCGCCGGTACTCAGCGCAATACAACCGAGACTCGTCGCAGACAGATTCGCATCGCGAAGACCCGCCCGCCGTAGCCTGAGACCATCCAGTGAGGTCTTGCCCGCCCGGATAAACCGTACGCGCAAAACCACCACCATCGATCAATAAACGATCTCGATCGAGCTGCCCTCGAACTCGCCACGCAATGCGGCGAGCAGTTCGTCGGTCGGCTTCACGCGCCATGCGTCGCCGAGGCGCATTTCGCCTTGCGCATTCTCGCTGCGATAGACGACCTGCACCGCGAGTCCGTTCGGAATCTGCACCGGCTGCCGGCCGTTGTCGCCGCCGAAGCCGCCTCGTCCACCGTTGCGTCCACCGCCGTTGCCGCCGCCGTTGCCACGTGCGGCAGCCGCCGGCGCAGCGGCCGCGGCCGGCTCGTCCTTGCCCGCGCAGTGCGCTTCGAGCACCCGCCGCAACGCCAGCGCATCGGCGTTGCCGTTCATCTGCACCTTGACCGAATCCGCGTAACGGCAACGCGCGCGGCCGAGATCCATAACCGTGTCGACGGTAAAGCGGATGCCGCCCGTGAACGCGTCGTTGCGCGCCATGCCCTGCACGACGAGCAGTTCGTCTTCCTTGAAAAGCTGCTTGTGTTCTTCGAAGACTTCGTTGAACACCGTCACTTCACACTGGCCGGTGCCGTCGTCGAGCAACGCAATCAGCATCTTGCCGCGCTGGGTCATCTGCGTGCGCAGCGACACGATCACGCCGGCAACGAGCTTGTCGCGCCCTTCCTTCAGCTCGCCGATCTTCTGGCGCACGAAGCGGCGCACTTCGTCCTTATATGCGTCGAACAGGTGGCCCGACAGGTAGAAGCCGAGCGCGGCCTTTTCTTCCTGGAGCTTTTTCTTTTCCGGCCACTCGGCTTCGTCGACAAGTTCATGGCCTTGCGACGGCGCGTCGCCCATGTCGAACAGGCCCGCTTGCAGCGCATTGGCGCTCGCCTGCTCGGCCGCTTCCATCGCGAGCGACACCGACGCGATAAGCTGCGCGCGATTCGCGTGCAGGGCATCGAACGCGCCGGCGCGAATCAGCGCCTCGACCGTGCGGCGATTGACGATGCGGCGATCGACGCGATTGCAGAAATCGAAGATGTCGATAAACGGGCTTTCCTCGCGCGCGCGCAGAATTTCTTCGATCGCGTTCTGGCCGCTGCCCTTGATCGCGCCGAGACCGTAGCGGATCGTGCGCGAGCGCTTGCCGTCCGCCTCGGCAACCGGCTCGAAGCGATACGCCGACAGATTCACGTCCGGCGGCAGCACGGCCATCCTGTTCGTGAGGCAGTCTTCGAACAGGATCTTGACCTTGTCCGTGTCGTCCATCGCGAGCGACATATTGGCCGCCATGAATTCGGCCGGATGGTGCGCCTTGAGCCACGCGGTGTGATACGCGAGCAGCGCGTAGGCGGCCGCGTGCGACTTGTTGAAGCCGTAGCCCGCGAACTTCTCCATCAGGTCGAAGGTCTCGTCCGCCTTCTCGCGCGTGAGGCCGTTCTTCGCCGCGCCTTCCGCGAAAATCTCGCGGTGCTTGGCCATTTCCTCGGGCTTCTTCTTGCCCATCGCGCGGCGCAGCAGGTCGGCGCCGCCGAGCGAGTAACCGCCGATGATCTGCGCCATCTGCATCACCTGCTCCTGGTAGACCATGATGCCGTAGGTCTCTTTCAGAACAGGTTCGACGCGCGGGTCGGGATACTCCACCACCTCGCGGCCGTGCTTGCGCGCGCAGAAGCTCGGGATCAGGTCCATCGGGCCCGGACGGTACAACGCCACGAGCGCGATGATGTCCTCGAAGCGATCGGGCTGCGCGTCCTTCAGCATGCCCTGCATGCCGCGGCTTTCCAGCTGGAACACGGCGACCGTATTCGCTTTCTTCAGGATCGAGAACGACGCGGGATCGTCGAGCGGCACCTGGGCCAACGACCAGTCCTGCTTCGACGGATCGAGCCGGCGGATATAGCGCTCGGCCCAGTCGAGAATGGTCAGCGTGGTGAGGCCCAGAAAGTCGAACTTCACGAGGCCGACCGCTTCGACGTCGTCCTTGTCGTACTGGCTCACGACGCCGCTTTCGTCGCCCTGCGTGTAGAGCGGGCAGAAATCGGTCAGCTTGCCCGGTGCGATCAGCACACCACCCGCGTGCATGCCGACGTTACGCGTCAGGCCTTCCACGCGCTGCGCGAGTTCGAGCAGCTGATGCACTTCGTCTTCGTTGTCGAAACGCTCCTGCAGCAGCGGCTCTTCCTTCATCGCGTCGGCAATCGTGACGTGCTTGCCCGGCTTGAACGGAATCAGCTTCGCGACGCCGTCGGTGAACATATAGCCGAGATCGAGCACGCGGCCGATGTCGCGCACCGCCGCCTTCGCCGCCATCGTGCCGAAGGTGGCGATCTGCGACACCGCGTTCGCGCCGTATTTCTCCTTCACGTACTGGATCACGCGATCGCGGCCGTGCTGGCAGAAGTCGATATCGAAGTCGGGCATCGACACCCGCTCCGGATTCAGGAAACGCTCGAACAGCAGGTTGTAGCGCAGCGGATCGAGGTCGGTCACGCCGAGCGCGTAAGCGACCAGCGAGCCCGCGCCCGAGCCCCGGCCCGGGCCCACCGGCACGCCGTTGTTCTTCGCCCAGTTGATGAAGTCCGCGACGATCAGGAAGTAGCCCGGAAAGCCCATCTTGATGATCGTGCCGCACTCGAATTCGAGGCGCTGGTAGTACGTGGCGCGCTGCGTGTCGCGCTCGGCCTCGTCCGGATAAAGCTGTTCGAGGCGCTTTTCGAGGCCCTCTTTCGAGAGCTGCACGAGGTAGTCGTCGAGCGACATGCCGTCGGGCGTCGGAAAGAGCGGCAGCTTCGGCTTGCCGAGTTCGAGCGTGAGATTGCAGCGCTTTGCGATCTGCACCGTGTTGGCGAGCGCCGAGGGAATGTCCGCGAACAGCGCGGCCATGTCTTCTTGCGTGCGGAAATACTGCTCGTCGGTAAACCGCTTCTGGCGGCGCGGATTCGCGAGAATATCGCCTTCCGAGATACACACGCGCGCTTCGTGCGCGGTGAAGTCGTCCGGCGTCATGAACTGCATCGGGTGCGTGGCGACCACCGGGAGTTTCAGCGACGCCGCAATCGCGACCGCCTGCTGCACGTACTGCTCGCCGCCCGGCTGGCCGCAGCGCTGCAACTCGATATAGAAACCGTCGGGGAACACCTTCGCCCAATGCTGCGCGTTGCGTTTCGCCGCTTCCACGTTGCCGGCCGCGAGCGCGAGACCGATGTCGCCCTGCTGCGCGCCCGACAGCGCGAGCAGCCCTTCGCCGAGACCGGATTCGAGCCAGCCGGCTTCGATTTCCGCGCGGCCGCGGTACTGGTTCGTGAGCGACGCCTTGCTGAGCAGTTCGCAGAGGTTCAGGTAACCGCCGCGGTCCTTGACCAGCAGCAGCAGACGCGAAGGCTTGTCGCGGTCGTCCGGATTGGCGATCCAGACGTCGCAGCCGGCAATGGGTTTGACCCCCTTGCCACGCGCTTCCTGGTAGAAACGGACGAGGCCGAACGCGTTGCCGAGGTCGGTGAGCGCGAGCGCGCCCTGACCGTCTTTGGCCGCCGCCTTGACGATGTCGTCGAGACGCACGATGCCGTCGGCAATCGAGAATTCGGAGTGAACGCGGAGATGAACGAAGCGGGGATCTGACATGGGCGACATTGTAACTCCACCATTCCGCAGATTTCAGCCCAAAGCGGCGCGTTAGCCATTCGGCCAAGGCATGGCCGGCAGCATGGGCGCGCGGGCGCGGCGCCGTGGCGCTTCGGGCCGCCCAACGACCACGCTCGTGACGATACGCGCGGGATTTTGCAGTGCCGCTCGCCATAACGCGCGGCGTTTGCGCCGAAGCAAACACCTGGCCATTCGGCCAGGTCGGGGAAACCGCCGGCTTGAGGGATAATAGCGGTTTCGCCTCATTCGACGTGGCCGCCAGCGCGCGAGAACACGGGCCCGATCCGGCACGACGCCGGCCCGACAACGCCCGCGGCGCAACCCACCGCCAGCCGCTCCGCCCTTTGCCACGCCGGCCATTTTTACCGCTGAACACACATGAGTATCGTCAATCTCGCCGCGTATCAATTCGCGACCATCGAAGACACCGCCGCCTGGCGCCCGCTCGTCACCGAACGCTGCAATGCGCTCGGCCTGCGCGGCACCATCCTGCTCGCGCCGGAAGGCATCAACCTGTTCGTCGCGGGCACGCGCGAGCACACCGACGCGTTCATCGACTACCTCCGCCACGACGCCCTCTTCGAAGGCAAGTTCGCGAATCTGCAATTCAAGGAAAGCCTGTCGGACAAGCAGCCGTTCACGCGCATGCTCGTCAAGCTCAAGCGCGAAATCATCACGATGAAAAAGCCGGCAATCCGCCCGGAGCTCGGCCGCGCGCCGTTTGTCGACGCGCCCACGCTGAAAAGCTGGCTCGATCGCGGTCACGACGACGCAGGCCGTCCGGTCGTGATGCTCGATACGCGCAATGCGTTCGAAGTCGACGTCGGCACGTTCGACAACGCGCTCGACTATCGCATCGCGAAATTCAGCGAATTCCCCGAGGTGATCGAAAAAAATCGCGCCGTCCTCGAAGGCAAGACGGTCGTGTCGTTCTGCACGGGCGGCATCCGCTGCGAGAAAGCGGCGATCCATATGAAGGACGTCGGCATCGAGAACGTGTACCAGCTCGAAGGCGGCATCCTGAAGTACTTCGAGGAAGTCGGCGGCGCGCATTATCACGGCGACTGCTTCGTGTTCGACTATCGCACCGCGCTCAATCCGCAACTGGAACCGACCGCGACCGCGCAGTGCTTCGGCTGCCGCGCGGTGGTCACGCCCGAACAGCAGCAATCGCCGCTGTACGTGGCGGGCAAGACGTGCCCGGCGTGCCATCCGGACGGCACGGCCGCGTAATCGATGCGGGTCGCGGATGTCAATGGCAAACGCAAATGGCAAAGCGCGCATGGCAGACGCAAGTCGCCGCAAACGGCGTGCGCCGTCGGGCATGGGCCTGGCCACTGCCCGCGCGTGCGCCGCGGCATGTGCCGACCGGTCACGCTGTGTCCCAACGTGCCCTGACGTCCCCGCCAGCGGCCGCGCCCGGGCGCTGACGCCGTCATCCGCCAACCCCTTGCCCCGCTCATCATGACCTATCGCGGACGCTTCGCGCCGTCGCCGACCGGCCCGCTGCACTTCGGCTCGCTGGTCGGCGCGCTCGCCAGCTGGCTCGATGCGCGCGCGCATCGCGGCGCGTGGCTCGTGCGCATCGAGGACATCGACGGCCCGCGCACCGTGCCCGGCGCCGCCGAGGACATCCTCGCGACGCTCGAACGCTTCGGCATGCGCGCCGACGAAACGCCGATCTGGCAAAGCCGGCGCATGGCGCGCTATCAGCAGGCGCTCGACCTGTTGAAGTCCAGCGGCCTAGTCTATCCGTGCGGCTGCACGCGCAAGGAAATCGCCGATTCGCTGCTCAACGCGCACGCGCGCAACACGACGCTCGCCTATCCGGGCACCTGCCGCACGGGGCTGCACGGCAAGCCGGCGCGCGCATGGCGTCTGCGCGTGCCCGACGGCAAGGCCGCCGTGATCGAATTCGACGACCGCTGGCAAGGCCGGCAGACGCAGAATCTCGCGACCGAAGTCGGCGATTTCGTGCTGCGTCGCGCCGACGACCAGTGGGCCTATCAACTCGCGGTGGTAGTGGACGATGCGGACGCGGGCATCACGCACGTCGTGCGCGGCGCGGACCTGCTGGATTCGACGGCGCGGCAGATCTATCTGCAACGCTGTCTCGGTGTGGCGACGCCCGGGTATCTGCATGTGCCGGTCGTCGCGAACGAACACGGCGAGAAACTGAGCAAGCAGAACGGCGCGACCGCGCTCGACAGCGCCAACCCGCTCGAAGCGCTAGGCGCGGCGGCGCGGCATCTGGAACTCGACCTCGGCGGCGAACCGCCCACGACGCTCGAGCAGTTCTATCGTGCCGCGACGGCGGCATGGGTCAAACGGATGAAGGTGGGGGCATCGGCCTGAGGCACGCGTAACATGCGTCGCGCGCGGGAGCACGGGATTCGAAGCACAGCCGCTGCAAACGCTTGCAACATGCTGCCGGTCACTCACGGGATTCGCGCAACGGCAAGCCCCGGTACGGCAGCGCAAGCGCAACTCGCCTTACGACGACGAAGGCGTCTTCCGCGGCATCCCGAAGCCGCCGAGCAGCGCCGCCAGTTGCCGCTTCGGCGCCTGCTTCTGCGGCGCCGCATCGGACGCCGCGCTCTCTTCGACCTTGCGCACCGAAGCCGGCGACGGCTCATACGGCTTCAGGAAGAAATCGTCGACCGGTTGCGCGCGATGATGATGCGGCCGGTCGTACGAACCCGACGCACCACCCGTGCGGCGGCGGCTGCGCTCGTCGCGTGCCTCGCTGCGATCGCGGCGCGGCGGGCGGTCTTCGTGATGATGGCGCACCGGCGCATCGACGGTCAGGCGCTGCAATTCGAGCGGACGCTTGATGAGCTTCTCGATGTCGGCCAGCTGCTTGCGCTCGTTCGGGCTGCACAGCGAAAGCGCGTCGCCCGACGCGCCCGCGCGGCCCGTGCGGCCGATCCGGTGCACGTAGTCTTCGGCATTGAACGGCAGGTCGAAGTTGATGACGGCCGGCAACTCGGCGATGTCGAGACCGCGCGCCGCGACGTCGGTCGCGACGAGGGCCGCGACTTCGCCACGCTTGAACGCATCGAGCGCCTGCATGCGTTCGCTCTGCGAGCGGTCGCCGTGAATCGCGGTCGCCACCACGCCGTCCCGTTCGAGCGAGCGCGCGAGCCGGCTCGCGCCGATCTTGCTGTTGCAGAACACGATCACCTGCTTGAGGCTGCGCTCGCGGATCAGCTGCACGACCGCGCCGGTCTTGTCGCCCTCGGCGACCTCGTAGACGATCTGCGTGACGTTGGTGGCGGTCGAGTTGCTGCGCGCGACTTCGATGGTCTGGGGGTTGCGCAGGTAGGTCGCGGCCAGCTTCTTGATTTCGCCCGAGAACGTGGCCGAGAACAGCAGCGTCTGACGCTCCTTCGGCAGCAGGTTCAGGATGCGCTGCAGGTCAGGCAGGAAGCCCATGTCGAGCATGCGGTCGGCTTCGTCGAGCACGAGCATCTGCACCTGGCCCAGGTTGGCGGTTTTCTGCTGCACGTGATCGAGCAGGCGGCCCGGCGTCGCGATGAGGATTTCGACGCCGCGGCGCAGTTGCTCGGACTGCGGGTTCATGTCGACGCCGCCGAACACGACCGCGCTGCGCAGCGCCGTGTGCTTCGCGTACGCGTGCACGTTCGCGGCGACCTGGTCGGCGAGTTCGCGCGTCGGCGTGAGGATCAGCGCGCGCACCGGATGGCGCGCCGGCGAAGCGCTGGTATTGGCCTGCGGCAGCAGGCGCTGGATGATCGGCAGCGAGAAGCTGGCGGTCTTGCCGGTGCCGGTTTGCGCCGCGCCCATCACGTCGCGGCCCGCCATCACCACGGGAATCGCCTGCGCCTGGATCGGCGTGGGCGTGGTGTAGCCCGATTCCTTGATGGCTTTCAGGATGTCGGGCGCGAGGCCGAATTGATCAAAAGTCTCGGTGCTGGGCGTGACGGCTGTGTCGGACATGGTGGCTTTCGCTAAAAATGCGCCTGGCGCAATGCGCGCGGCAGCGGTCGCAACCGCGGCGGGCATCAGGATGAAGGCGGAGCCACGGCGTTCCGCACGGGACCCGTCAGAGTTCGGACAATGCGGCCGGCTCCGGCCGGCGGGAACCCCCGCCGAAAGGCCGGTATTGTAGCACTTCAGCAAAAACACTCATGGCGCGAACGGCGGATTTCTGCTCAGGCGGCGGGAGCCTGCGCTCCTTGCAGGCACCGCGCTCGCCCATCTCGCCTGCCGTTTCGCGAGCGGCGCGCGGCGGAAATCGCTGCGCCGGAAACCACCGAAAACGGCCGAAAACGATACACACTGCAAAATCGCCCGTGCCCGCCGCGCTCGCAGCGTAACGCGCGCGGGCGACAGTTGCATGACAGCGCAACCGCCCCCCGCGCCCATCGTCCTCGCGCCGGCTGAGTTCGGCTCACCACGTCTCGCGCATCACCATCAGGCGCAGCTCGGTCATGTCCTCGATCGCGTAGCGCACGCCCTCGCGCCCGAGCCCCGAATCCTTGACGCCGCCATACGGCATGTTGTCGACGCGGAACGACGGCACGTCGTTGATGACCACGCCGCCCACTTCGAGCGCATCCCACGCGCGATGCGCATGCGCGAGCGAATCGGTAAATAGGCCGGCCTGCAGCCCGAAGTCGCTGTCGTTGACCTGCGCGAGCGCCGCTTCGAAGTCGTCGAAACGCTCGAGGATCGCGACCGGCCCGAACGCTTCCTTGCGATACAGATCGGTGTCGCGCCGCACGCCTTCGAGCAGCGTCGCCTCGAACATCGCGCCATCGACCTTGCCGCCCGCGACGATCTGCGCGCCCGCCTGCACGGCGCCGTCCATCCAGCCGGCGAGCCGCTTCGCTTCCGACTCGGAGATCATCGGCCCGACGAAGGTCTTCTCGTTCTTCGGGTCGCCCATCACGAGCGACTTCGTCTTCGCGATCAGCTTCTCGCGCAGCGCGTCGTAGACGCTCGCATGCGCGAGAATCCGCTGCACGCCGATGCAGCTTTGCCCCGACTGGTAGAACGCGCCGAACGCGAGCCGCTCGACTACGTAGTCGAGCTTGCCGCCCTGATCGCCGTCGACGATCGCGGCCGCGTTGCCGCCCAGCTCCAGAATCACCTTCTTCTTGCCGGCCTTGCGCTTCAGCTCCCAGCCGACCGCGGGCGACCCCGTGAACGACAGCAGCTTGAAGCGCTCGTCGGTCGTGAACAGGTCGGCGCCGTCGCGATGCGCGGGCAGGATCGAGAACGCGCCCTTCGGCAGATCGGTTTCCGCGAGAATCTCGCCCATGATCAGCGCGCCGACCGGTGTGCGGCTCGCCGGCTTCAGCACGAACGGCACGCCCGCCGCGATCGCCGGCGCGACCTTGTGCGCGGTCAGGTTCAACGGGAAATTGAACGGCGAGATGAACGAGCACGGCCCGATCGGCACGCGCTTCACATAGCCGTGATAGCCCTTCGCGCGCGGCGAAATCTGCAGATTGACGATCTCGCCGTCGATCCGCACGCTTTCCTCGGCGGCCACCTTGAACGTATCGATCAGGCGCGTCACCTCGCCGCGCGAATCGTTGATCGGCTTGCCCGCCTCGATGCACAGCGCGAGCGCGAGTTCGTCGTAGCGCTCGCGAAAGCGCGTCACGCAGTGTTCGAGCACCGCCTGGCGCTTGAACGGCGGGTAGGCGCGCATGGCCGGCATCGCCTCGACCGCGAGGCCGATCGCCTTGTCGATCGCGGCCGCGTCGGCCATCGCCACGCGCGTGGCGACTTCGCCGCTGAATTTGTCGGTGACGTCGAGATCGGTGTTGGCGGCCACCGGCTCGTTGGCGAGGTAGTACGGGTAAGTCTTCTGCAACATATCGGGTTCTCCTGGAGTCGATACACAGTGCCGGCACGCGGTGTCGATGCGCGGCCTGGCTGCACCGCGGCTTACAGCCGCGCGGACAGCCGCTTGATCTCGCGATTGAGCACGCGCTCGTTGTCCGAGTAGTCGATCGGCACGTCGATCACATGCACGCCCGGCGTCGCGAAGCACTCGCGCAGAAGCGGCGCGAACTGCTCGGCGGCCTCGATGCGATGCCCCTGCGCGCCATAGCTCTGCGCATAGGCGACGAAATCCGGGTTCGCCAGCGTCATGCCGTAGTCGGGGAAGTTCATGTTCTCCTGCTTCCAGCGGATCATGCCGAACGCGTCGTCGCGCAGAATCAGGATCACGAGATCGAGCTTCAGGCGCACCGCCGTTTCGAGCTCCTGCGAGTTCATCATGAAGCCGCCGTCGCCGCACACGGCGATCACCTTGCGGTCCGGATGCACGATCTTGCTCGCGATCGCCGACGGCAGCCCCGCGCCCATCGAGGCCAGCGCGTTGTCGAGCAGCAGCGAATTCGGCTCGTGCGCGCGGTAGTAGCGCGCGAACCAGATCTTGTACATGCCGTTGTCGAGACAGACGATGCCGTCCACCGGCGTGGTCTCGTAGACGTCGTTGACGATCCGCACCGGGTACATCGGAAAGCGGTCGTCGTGCTGGCCCTTCACGAGATGCGCCTCGAAGTGCTCCTTGATCTCCTTGAAGCGCGTGAAGTCCCAATGCTCCTGGCGCTGCTTCAGGCGCTCTTTCAACTGCCACACCGCGTTGGCGATATCGCCGACCACTTCGATCTGCGGGAAATACACCGGATCGACTTCGGCGCCGAGGAAGTTCACGTGGATCACGGTCTTCTCGCCCGCCTCGCCGCTGCGCATGAAGAACGGCGGCTTCTCGATCACGTCGTGGCCGACGTTGATGATGCAGTCCGCGTGCTCGATCGCGCGGTGCACGAAGTCGCCGTCGGAGAGCGTCGCGTTGCCGAGCCACATCGGATGCGATTCGTCGATCACGCCCTTGCCCATCTGCGTCGTGAAGAACGGAATGCCGATCTGGTCGACGAATTCGCGCAGCATCTTGGTCGTGGTCTTGCGGTTGCCGCCCGCGCCGATCATCAGCAGCGGATGCTGCGCGGCCGTGATCGCCTCGACCGCGCGCGCGACCGCCTTTTCCTCGGCAACCGGACGGCGGCTGTAGCTCTTCGGAATCGGCTTGCCGTCGCCCTCTTCATGCGCGACGTCCTCGGGCAGTTCGAGGTGCGTGGCGCCGGGACGCTCCTCCTCGGCGCGGCGCACGGCCTCGCGCACCGTCGCCGGAATATTGCCGATCGACACGATCTGCCGCGTGTACTTGGTGAGCGGCTCCATCATGCGCACCACGTCGACGATCTGGAAGTGCCCCTGCTTGCTCGACTTGATCGGCTTCTGGCCCGTGACCATCAGCATCGGCATGCCGCCGAGCTGCGCGTAGGCGGCGGCAGTCACGAAGTTGGTCGCGCCGGGGCCGAGCGTCGACAGGCACACGCCCGTGCGGCCCGTGAGGCGCCCGTAGGTGGCGGCCATGAAGCCGGCCGCCTGCTCGTGGCGCGTGAGGATCAGACGGATTTTCGAGCGCCGCAGCGACTCGAGCAGATCGAGATTTTCTTCACCGGGAATGCCAAACACGTACTCGACACCTTCGGCTTCCAGCGACTTGACGAACAGGTCCGATGCTTTCATTAAGGGTCTCGCTTGATGGAACGGCGACGGGCCGCAGGCCGGGCCCAGCGGGCTCAGCAGTTGGCTCCGCGGTTAGGGGCCGAAGTTCGGGGCCAAAAACGGACGATCGAAGACGACAACGACGGCCGCGTACAACACGCACAACGTGCATGCCGCACAGCGCCTCGCGCGCGGCATGGCGGACGGCATGGCGAATGCCACGCCGGACAGCTTACTACTCGAGAGGCAATGACGCGCGCGTGCAGGCAAGGCGGGACAACAGGGATGAGGGCCGCGAAAGCCCGTAGCGGGAAGACGCCATGGGCGCGCGCGAAGCAATCGGCGAAGCCGTGCGCGCAGGCGCGCAGCGGGCAACGCACGAGACGACCGCGGACGGCCCGGCCCGAGCGGAAACGAGCGCCGCATGCCGTCCACGGTCAGCACACCACGTTCAGCGCACCACGGTCACGCAGTCGGACAGCACCGGCGGCGCGTTTTCACCGTTCATTGCGTCATACAGATCGGCACGCGGGCCCTTGGTCCACCACGTATAGCTGCCGGCCTGATATTTCGCGCCGGACCCCGAGAGCGTGTTGACGAAGAGCATCGACGTACCCTTCACGGGCAGCACGGCGAAGCTCTGTCCGTTCTGCGCGTTCCAGTAGGTAACCTGCAGAATCTTGCCGGTCGCGCACGTGTATTTGTTCGTCTGATGGTTCTTGCCCTCGATCTGGCCGAACCGCAGCGGCGCGGCCCATGCGCCGCCATGAGGCGCGAGCGCGAGGGCCGTCGATGTCAGCGAGAGAACCGCAACGAGCCATGTCTTCATCGAACACCTCGATTGTTGCCGTGAAGTTGCCGTGGATGTTGCCGCGAACCCGGCACGGCCTCAAGCGGACCACGCCAGGTTCGTGTTTCGGCCCCGCACCGACCGGCGCAGCGCGGCTCGACGGCCGCGGCCTGCTCAGGGATCGATCGCGTCGGCGCAGGCGTCGGTCGGCGCGGCGGCGACGTGCCCGACCAGCGGCACGATCTTCAGCCCCGCCGATGCGACGCGGCACGGCGCGGCCGCGAGACCGCAGCCGCTCATGCCGGCACACAGCGCGAACAGCACGCCGAGCGCACCGAGTCGGCGAGCCCTGCGGCGCCACGGAATACTGCGCGATTCGACTGCCATGTGTTCCTCTGCTTCGGATTTTCCACGTCGACGAGCCCGGGCCATGCGACGAGCCTGCTTGCGTCGATCATTCGGATCGCGCACGGCGAACATGCCGCGCACCGTGTTCGATCGGGCATCCCGGGGGTTTTGCAAACCGCCGCGCCGCGCTTCGACACCTGGCTTCAAAGCCTCGCTTCGCAGCAGCCCGCCTCGATGCCCCGCCTACCCCTCTACTTCGCCGACACCGGCCGCACCGCCGCCGCAGCCTGCTTCGCGCGCGAACGCGCCTCGTCGATCGTCTCGCCGGTCGCGAGCGCAACGCCCATGCGGCGCTTGACGAAGCTCTCGGGCTTGCCGAACAGGCGCAGGTCCGCATTGGGCACCGCCAGCGCCGCCGCGACGCCTTCGAACGCGATGCCGGCTTCGTCGCGGCCGCCGTAGATCACCGCCGACGCACCCGGCGCGCGCAGCGACGTATCGACCGGCAGACCGAGAATCGCGCGCGCATGCAGCTCGAACTCCGAGAAGCGCTGCGAGCACAGCGTGACGAGCCCCGTGTCATGCGGACGCGGGCTCACTTCCGAAAACCATACGTCGTCGCCACGCACGAAAAGTTCCACGCCGAACAGGCCGCGGCCGCCGAGCGCCGCCGTCACCTTGTGCGCGATCTCGCGCGAGCGTTCGAGCGCGAGCGCGCTCATCGGCTGCGGCTGCCACGATTCGACATAGTCTCCGGCAACCTGCACGTGGCCGATCGGATCGCAGAAATACGTGCCGACCGCGCCGCTCGCGGGATCGATCGCGCGTACGGTCAGCTGCGTGATCTCGTATTCGAAGTCGATGAAGCCCTCGACGATCACCCGGCCGTGATTCACGCGACCGCCTGCCATCGCGTACTGCCAGGCCGGCTCGACGTCGGCGTCGCTGCGCAGCACCGACTGCCCCTTGCCCGAGGACGACATCACCGGCTTCACGACGCACGGGTAACCGACCGTCGCGATGCCTGCGCGCAGTTCGTCGAGCGAATCGGCGAACGCATACGGCGAAGTCGCGAGGCCCAGTTCCTCGGCGGCGAGGCGGCGGATGCCTTCGCGATTCATCGTCAGTTGCGTCGCGCGCGCGGTCGGGATCACCTCGGCGAGCGCTTCGGCTTCGATCGCGGCGAGTTCGTCGGTGGCGATCGCCTCGATCTCGGGGACGATCAGATGCGGGCGCTCCTGTTCGACCAGCGCGCGCAGCGCGGCGCGGTCGGTCATGTCGATCACGTGCGCGCGATGCGCGACCTGATGGCCCGGCGCATTCGGGTAACGGTCGACGGCGATCACCTCGACGCCCAGCCGTTGCAGCGCAATGATCACTTCCTTGCCGAGTTCGCCGGCGCCGAGCAGCATGACGCGCGTCGCGGATTCAGAAAGGGGCGTGCCGATCCGTTGGCCGATCTGCATGGGGTCTCCAGAAAAAGTCGGATGAGGGTGGGATTGAACAGGACGCGATGTTAACATGCGGGCCCCTTGCCGCGCGGCGCTCGCGGGGCTGCTGCCGCGCGACGGGAACCGCGGTGCGGGCGTCCGGCGCGGGCGAGGCGCCGCCCTATCGATCCGGCGCCTCGCCGCGCGTCTTTGCTCGCGCACGGCCAGCTTAGTACGTTACCCTTACGCCTTCGCCTGTTTGAAGAGAACGACGCCCATGCTCACCCGCTCCAGCCCGCGACGGCTTGCGCGCTTCACCCCGTGTCTGCGCACGGCCGTTGCCACGTTGAGCATTGCCGCGCTGCTCGGCGCGTGCGCGATGCCGAAGCATCCCGACACGTCGGCGCCGCCGCCCGATCCGTTCAATCCCGCCGCCGCCCAGCTGCTCGACAACACGAGCTGGACGCTCAGCGCGTGGAAGCAGGCGGACGGCACGGCGCGCGCAATTCCGTCGCAGGATCAGGGGCCGCTCACGCTGACGTTGTCGACCGAAGGCGGCAAGCGGCACGCAAGCGGCTTTTCCGGCTGCAACCGCTTCATGGGCCCGTACATGCTGAAGGACGGCAAGCTGAGCTTGGGTCCGCTCGCGGGCACGCGCATGGCGTGCGCCTCGCCGGGCGGCGAGATCGAACAGCCGTTCCTCGACGCGCTCGCGCACATCGATCGCACCGGCGTGCAGATGCGCCCGCCGCAACAGATGCAGTTGATCCTCGATGACGGCGCGACGCTCGTGTTCGATCGCAGCGACGGCAAGTGACGGTGACGAGCAAAGCGCGCCTCGTTCGCGTGATGGATCGCCTGATGGATCACGTCACGGTTCGTGTTGCAGTTTGCCTTACGGTGCGCGTTGCGCTTTGCCGCGCGGTTGGTGCCGTCGTTCATGCCGTAGTTGGTACAGCGGTTCGTCTCGCGATCGACGCGATGGAACGCATCGCCGCCGCGCGGATCGAACGGCGTTGCCTGGCCAGGCGCCGGCCACCCCAGGCCGACATGCATGCGGAGCCGCGACGCTCCTTGCGAGGCGCGAAGCTCGCCGCAGCCGCAACAGTATTTTCCCGATCGCGGACCGCTTGCCGGTCCGCGATCCCGTTCGACGCAAGCAGACTTGCGCCGGCCTTCGAAGCCGCGGGCTTCGCCGGTTTAAACTCGACGGGTTGCGCTTGCGCGCGCTCCGTCATACGTAGATGTCTGGTATGCACACGGTAGTTTTCGGCTGGTTCGGCGGGTCGGCCGTCTGGTTTCTTCCTCTTCTGTGGCGCCTCGTGAAGTCGGTGCTGCCGGGCGGCGTGGGGCTGCGCGGCCCCGGCACGATCCGCCTGTGGCTCGGCTTCGTTTGCGTGCTGATCGCCAGCTGCACGCTCGAGGCGTCGCTGATCGGCATGGATGGCGTCAACGGTTTCGGCCATGCGTTGGCTGCGGGGCCCGGCCGTCTGCTCGGCCATATCGGCACGCCGCTCGCGGCACTCGCGCTGTTCGTGGTGAGCCTGCCGTGGCTCGTCGATTTCCGCTGGCGCGACGTCGTCGAATGGGCCGACGGCGCGTTCGGCCTCGGCCTGTCGCGCGGACTCGCGAAGCGCGACGAGGAAGCGCGCCGCCACCGCAGCGTCGACGAGGCCGCGCCCTCGCATGCGTCGCCGGCCACCAACACGATGGCGCCGAAAACCACGCGGGGCCGCTACGCGCGACCGACGATCTGGCGGCCGCCCGCGAGCGGCCGCAACGCGGCGGGAACGGCTA